>NZ_JBSFTP010000026.1:0-77685 GCF_053591315.1 Streptomyces sp. NPDC003042 | reverse complement strand
TTCCGATCTGGGGCCTCTCCCCGCCCCGCCCTTCCACCATCCCCCAGACTCCGTCCGGGGGGACCCCCAGCCGGGCTCTGCCCGGACCCGCGCCTCACCCCCCCACGACTCCGTCTGGGGATACCCCCTGGCGAGGCTGAAATTGCCCTGCGGGCAATCCAGCCCCGCCGGGGATGGAGGCGCGGGCCGGTCCAGGCTCCCGCCGGAGGCTAACGGCGGGAGCGCCACGTCAGGTACGCCGCCATCGCGACCGCGGCCCCGCGGGCCAGGCCGGGCCACAGGTCGTGGAAGGCGCCGGCCAGCCGGTCGTCGGCCAGGGCCTCGCCCCAGCGGCCCTCGCTCCGCCCCCACAGCCACGCCACGGCTCCGGCGAAGATCCCGCCGGGCAGCCCGAAGGCGACCCATTTGCGTTCGCTCGGCCCGAGGACGCGGGACGCGTAGGCCACCAGCCAGCCGACCGCGAGCAGCATCCAGTACCCGCTGACGGCCCCGGCGACGAGCACCGCCGCCGCCAGGAGCAGGAACGTGTGGGGGCGGCGCCGGGCCACGGCCACGGCCGCGGCCGCAGGTTCCGCCGCCTTCCGGTTCTCGCGGCGCTCGCGAAGGAACCGTACGAGCCTGGGCCCGGGCGGCGGCGGCGGAGGCGGCGGCGCCACCGGCTCGTCCTGGTCCTCGTCCTCCTCCGGCCTCTTGAGCAGCTCCGGGATCTCGATCCCGCCCGCGAAGCCGTCGACCTGCGGGCCCGCCCCGTCGCCCGGGGCGATCCGCCACCAGTCGGGCGGCGGCCCGGCCTCGCCCAGCTCGTCGAGTCCGGCCAGGTGCGGCGGTACGTTCTCGCGCGGCCCGCGCTGCGTCGGAACCGCCGGAATCGCCGGCACCGCCGGAGCCGCCGCGCGGGTCGGACCGCCCAGCGTGTCGAGGACCTCCTCCGGCGTGCCGATCCGCTCCAGGATGCGGCGCACCGCCGCCGGGGTCTCCGGTTCGTACTTGGCGCGCCGACGGTCGATCTCGTCCCGCAGGCCCGACACCAGCCGCATCCGGTCTCCCGATGACAGCTGGCGCCGTTGCGCCAAGTCCCCGACCCGGCTCAGATATTCGTAGACCAGATGGTCGCTCTCGATCCCCACGCCCCGGCTCCTCCCGTCCCGCCTGTCCCGACGGTAGCGCGTGCGTCCGTGGAGCAGCCGTCGGCGCAGCGGATACCGTTGACCGGATGGGGACCGGCAGCCGGACCGCCCGACGTGACCAGGAGGCGACAACCGTGCCTGAGGCAAGCACCGCCGCGGCAAATGCCCCGCGCTCCCTCGCCGAGGCGCTGCGCGCCCGCGACGACGTGGGGCTGGCCGCACTGCTGCACGCGCGCCCGGACCTGCTGAACCCGGTGCCCGGCGATGTCACCCAGCTCGCCACCCGGGCCGGCACCCGGGCTTCGGTGGTGCGCGCCCTGGACCACCTGGACCGGTTCGCCCTCCAGACGGCCGAGGCTCTCGCGGTGGCCCCGGAGCCGTGCCCGTACCCGGTGCTGGAGTCGCTGCTGACCGGCCAGAACGGTTCCGACACCGGCGTCGGGGAGGCGGCCCGCGCCGCGCTCCCCCGGGCGCTCGGCACGCTGCGCGACCAGGCTCTGGTGTGGGGGGACGACGACCGGCTGCGCCTGGTGCGCACCGCCCGTGAGCTGCTCGCGCCGTCGGCGCAGCGGTCGTCCCCGACGGGGCTTGGGCCGACCGTCGCCGAGGCCACCGCCGGGATGTCGCCGACCCGGATCCAGGAGATCGTCGCCACTGTCGGGCTGCCCGCCACCCATGACCCGGTGTCGGCCGTGTCCGCGCTGACCGGGCTGTTCACCGATCCGGAGCGGATGTCGGCGCTGCTGGACGAGGCTCCGGCGGAGGCCCACCAGGTGCTCGGGCGGCTCGTGTGGGGGCCGCCGTACGGGGAGGTCACCCCGAATCCGACGCCGCCGGTGCGCTGGCTGCGCGACCGGGGGCTGTTGCTTCCCGTCACGGCGCGGACCGTCGTACTGCCCCGCGAGGTGGCGCTGTACCTGCGCGGCGGGCTGGCGCACCGGCACACCGCGCCGGTGGCGCCGCCGGTCGGCGTGCACCGCGAGCACCGTCCACAGCTTGTGGACGCGAACGCCGCCGGGCAGGCGCTGGCCGCGCTGTCCACCGTCGAGGAGCTGCTGAAGTCCTGGGAGCACGCCGGGCCCCCCGTCCTGCGGGCGGGCGGGCTCTCCGTACGCGACCTGAAGCGGACGGCGTCCCTCCTGGACACCACGGAGGCGTCGGCGGCGTTCTGGATCGAACTCGCCTACGCCGCCGGGCTGCTGGCCGGCGACGACCAGGCCGACGAGCGGTACGCGCCGACCCCCGCCTTCGACACCTGGACCGAACTCCCGCCCGCCGAGCGGTGGTCGGTGCTGGCCGCGGCCTGGCTGCCGGCCACCCGCACGGCCGGTCTGGTCGGCGAGCAGGACGCCAAGGGCCGCACCCTCTCGGTGCTCGGCCCCGAGCTGGACCGCTCCGCCGCGCCCGAGGTCCGCCGACGGGTCCTCGAACTGCTCGCCGAACTGCCCGAGGGCTGTTCCGCCGAAACCGGCGTGCTCCTCGAACGCCTCGCGTGGGAGCGTCCCGTACGCGGTGCGAGCGATCTGCGCGCCCGCCTGGCGCACTGGACGCTGCACGAGGCGGAGGTCCTCGGCGTCACCGGCCGCGCCGCGCTCAGCTCGTTCGGCCGCGCCCTGCTGGAGCGCCGGGACCCGGCGCCGCTGCTGGCCCCGCTGCTGCCCGAGCCGGTGGACCACGTGCTGCTCCAGGCCGACCTGACGGCCGTGGCCCCCGGGCCGCTGCGCCGGCCGCTCGCCGACACCCTGGCGGTGCTGGCCGACGTCGAGTCCAAGGGCGGCGCGACGGTGTACCGCTTCACACCGGGGTCGGTACGGCGGGCCCTGGACGCCGGGCACACCGCCGTCGACCTGCACGCCTTCCTCGCCCAGCACAGCAGCACCCCGGTCCCGCAGCCGCTCTCGTACCTGATCGACGACATGGCCCGGCGGCACGGGCACCTGCGCGTCGGCGCGGCCTCCTCCTACGTGCGCTGCGACGACGACGGCATGCTCAACGAGATCCTGGCCGACAAGCGCTCGGCGGGGCTCGGGCTGCGCCGCCTCGCGCCGACCGTCGTGGCGGCCCAGGCCGAACCGGGCGCGCTGCTCGACGGGTTGCGGGCGATGGGCTACGCCCCGGCCGCGGAGTCCCGTACCGGCGACGTCCTGGTGTCGCGGGCCGACGCGCACCGCAGCCCGGCGCGTTCGGCGCCGGTGCCGGTGCCGGACGGGCCGCCGGTGCCCGACGCCAGGCTGCTGGGCGCGGCGGTACGGGCGATCCGCGCGGGCGAGGCGGCGGCGACGGCGATCCGCAAGGCGCCGGCCTCGGTGGCGCAGGCGCCGGCCTCCGCTCCCGGTGAACTCCCGCGCACGAGCGCGGCGGAGACCCTGGCGACGGTGCAGGCGGCCGCGCTGACCGGCTCGGCGGTGTGGATCGGGTACGTCAACGCCGACGGGGCGGCGAGCCAGCGCGTCATCGCCCCGGTGCGGGTGGAGGGCGGCTTCGTCACCGGCTACGACCACACGGCGGACGAGGTGCGTACGTACGCCCTGCACCGGATCACCGGGGTCGCGGAGCTGGCGGAGGACCAGGTCTAGGCCGTCTCTTTCGGATCTTGCCGGTTAAGCCCGCGTAATCCGGTCGCCGGGCGGGGTGGCGGCGCCGCACCATGGCCTGATGTCCGACGTACCGAACCGCCAGATCCGCGCCGCGCACACCGACACCACGGTGACCGTCTACCAGGCGTACGCCCCCTCGCTCGGCCTGCCGGCGGCTCGTGACGGGCGCTTCCCGCCCGCCTGGAAGCGGGAGCGGATGACGTGGATCAAACCGTCGTTCCTGTGGATGATGTACCGCTGCGGCTGGGCCACGAAGGCCGACCAGGAGACCGTGCTGGCCGTCGAGATCAGCCGTACCGGCTTCGACCGGGCCCTGCGCGAGGCGTGCCTGTCCCACTACGAGCCCGGCGTCCACGCGGACCGCGCGGCCTGGAAGCGGGCTCTCGGCCGGTCCGCCGCCCGCGTCCAGTGGGACCCCGAGCGCGACCCGCACCTCAACGCGCTGCCGTACCGCTCCCTCCAGCTGGGCCTGTCGGGTCCGGCCTCGCGGGCGTACGCCGACGAGTGGACCGTCTCCCTCCGCGACGTCACCCCGCTGGCCCGGGAGATCCACGCCCTCCTGCGCGCCGGGCAGGGCGAGGCGGCGCGGGCCCTGCTCCCGGCCGAAACCCCGTATCCGGCGGGCCCGTTGCCTCACCTGGGGGCGTAGTCGACGCGGCCTGCGTCGAAGGGCCACACCGTGCGGAGCCAGCCGCGTACGGCCGCGTGGACGGCGGCGTCGAGCTCGGCCCGGTCGGCCCGTACCCAGGAGTTGACCTGGACGCGGTCCGGCTGGTCCTCCGCGCCGGGATAGATGTACACGCAGCCGACGACCTCGTCGCCGTCCAGCACGCTGTACGAGAAACCGCGCCGCTCGGCGAAGTCCCGTGCGTGGCGCACGAGGTCGGCCAGATTGGCCTCTGCGGACATGCCTTCCGGGGGCGGCCACCGCCACTCGGCGAATCCGGGCGTCGCCCGGACGTGCGCGATGCTCCCGCTCCAGGCGGCGAGATCGCGCTCGTTGTGCTCCGGGCCGAGCGGCTCCAGCCGGAAGCCGTCCGCGACGAGGGTGCGCGGCACGGCGAAGTCGTCGGGCACGAAGGCTTGCTGATTGTCATTCATGCCCCGACCGTACGGACCCGCTCCGCCAGCGTCAGCAGCTTTTCCACCGGCCACTGATCGTCGACGTGCTCCCCGTACCCGGCGGCCAGCAGCCGGCCGTCCGGCGCGATCAGGAAGTCCGCGGGCAGGCCGAGGCGTCCGTGGGCCTGGGACAGCGCCGGCAGTCGGCCCCGGCCGCGCACGAGCTCCACGCCGCCACTGCCCAGCGCGCGCAGGACCGGCCACCAGGCACGGGGGCTCAGCAGGGACCGGTAGGACGACTCGACGCCGAACTCCGCGTAGAGCCGCTTGTCGGGGTCCGCGACGACCGCGAACGGCAGGTCGGCGACGTGCTCGCGCAGCTCGTCGGCGGGCGAGTGGAAGACCACGACCTCGCGGATGCCGGCCGCCTCGATCTCCCCGTGCCGGCGCACCACGGAGCGCAGGTGCAGATGGCAGACCGGGCAGCCGGCGAACCGGCGGAACTGCAGGTGGACCAGCCGCTCGGGGTCGGGGACGGCGACGGGCGCGCCGTCCGTGACGGCGGTGAGCGAGCGGGCTGGGACGACGGAACCGGCGCGGAGCTGCATGCTGGACCCCCTGGGTAGGCGTATGCCGTACACCAACCAGCGTAGGCGTATGTCGTACGCTGTCAACCGCCATGCCCCGACCCCGCTCGCTCACCCCCGACCAGGTGGCCGCCGCAGCCCTCGCCGTCATCGACCGCGAGGGCCTTCCCGGCCTGTCCATGCGCGCGGCCGCCGTCGAACTCGGCGCCAGCACCATGGCCTTGTACCGGTACGTCCAGGACCGCCAGGAACTCGAAGCCCTCGTCGTCGAACGCGTCCTCGGCTCCCTCGACAGCACCCCGCCGCCCCGCACCGGCGACGCGCCCTGGCAGGACAGGGTCACCGTCCTCGTCGACCGCCTGCGGGACACCGTCACCGCGCACCCCGCCGTCCTGCCGCTCACCCTCACCCACCGCCACCGCTCCCCCGGCGTGCTGCGCTGGGGCGAAACCGTCCTCGGGGTGCTCACGGAGGCCAGGATCGAGGCCGAGGAGCGGGTCATCGCCCTGCGGGCCCTGCTCGCGTACGTCATCGGCGCGGTCCAGCAGGAACACCTCGGCGCCCTCTCCGGCGCCGGCACGACCGCCATCACGGCTCTCCCGCCGGACGAGTACCCGTACCTGAGCGCGACGGCCCGCACGGCCCGGTCGGTCACCCCGGACCAGGAGTTCCACGGCGGCCTGGCCCTCCTCCTGCGCGGCCTCTCGGCGGCATATTGATTGGGTTGTGACCCGGAAAGTTCTGATCGGCGCGGTGATCACTAGGGTCTCCCCGTGCCGAACCACTACGAGTACCCCCGGGTCGGAGCAACCCGTACGACGGCCCATCTGGCCGTCTTCACGATGAAGGATCCACCGTGTCGCTGGTGACCCGGCTCTCCATGGCCTTCGACGACTGCCGGGTGGCCGCACAGGCCCCGCCGCCCGGATCCGGCCTGCCGACCCTGCCGGCCGACAGCGGGATGGTGCAGTCCCTCACCGGGCAGGGCCGGGCCATGGTGGTCGGTATGGCTCAGTGGTCCGACGGCCGCGTCCGTGACTACCAGCAGCTGGCCGACCTCCTGGGACCGCTCCTGGACGGGGTCTCACAGAACGTCGCCCACTACGAGCACGGCACGAGCGCGAACTGACCACAGGACCGCCCCGCCCGGGCGCCGGGTTCCCGCCGGGGCGGTCGTACGGCACACTGGAGGTTTGACCAGAGTGAAACGGGGCGCCACGCGTGAATGGTCCACTCATCGTCCAAAGTGACAAGACCCTCCTGCTGGAGGTCGACCACGAACTCGCCGGGGCCGCGCGCCGCGCCATCGCGCCCTTCGCCGAGCTGGAGCGTGCCCCCGAGCACATCCACACCTACCGGATCACCCCGCTCGGCCTGTGGAACGCCCGGGCCGCCGGGCACGACGCCGAGCAGGTCGTCGACGCGCTCGTCGAGTACTCCCGCTACCCCGTCCCGCACGCGCTGCTCGTCGACGTCGCCGAGACCATGGCCCGCTACGGGCGCCTCACCCTCTCCAAGCACCCCGTCCACGGCCTGGTCCTGACCAGCACGGACCGCCCGGTGCTGGAGGAGATCCTGCGCTCCAAGAAGATCGCCCCGCTCGTCGGAGCCCGGCTGGACCCCGACACCGTGGCCGTGCACCCCTCCGAGCGCGGGCAGATCAAGCAGACCCTGCTCAGGCTGGGCTGGCCGGCCGAGGACCTCGCCGGGTACGTCGACGGCGAGGCGCACGCGATCGACCTGGTCGAGGACGGCTGGGCGCTGCGCCCGTACCAGCGGCATGCCGTCGAGGGGTTCTGGCACGGCGGCTCCGGCGTGGTCGTGCTGCCGTGCGGCGCGGGCAAGACGCTGGTCGGCGCCGGCGCGATGGCCAAGGCCCGGGCGACGACGCTGATCCTCGTCACCAACACCGTCTCCGCGCGGCAGTGGAAGAGCGAGCTGATCAAGCGGACCACGCTGACGGAGGAGGAGATCGGCGAGTACTCCGGCACGCGCAAGGAGATCCGGCCCGTCACGATCGCCACGTACCAGGTCCTGACGACCAAGCGGAAGGGCGTCTACCCGCACCTGGAGCTGTTCGACTCCCGGGACTGGGGGCTGATCCTCTACGACGAGGTGCACCTGCTGCCGGCGCCGGTCTTCAAGTTCACCGCCGACCTCCAGGCGCGGCGGCGGCTCGGTCTGACCGCGACGCTGGTGCGCGAGGACGGCCGTGAGTCGGACGTGTTCTCCCTCATCGGGCCGAAGCGGTTCGACGCTCCGTGGAAGGAGATCGAGGCGCAGGGCTACATCGCACCCGCCGACTGCGTCGAGGTCCGGGTCAATCTCACCGAGACGGAGCGGCTCGCGTACGCGACCGCCGAGACGGAGGAGAAGTACCGCTTCTGCGCGACGACGGCGACGAAGCGGAAGGTCACCGAGGCGCTGGTGCGCAAGCACCAGGGTGAGCAGACGCTGGTCATCGGGCAGTACATCGACCAGCTCGACGAGCTCGGCGAGCACCTGGACGCGCCCGTCATCAAGGGCGAGACCTCCAACGCGCAGCGCGAGAAGCTCTTCAACGCCTTCCGCGAGGGCGAGATCAGCGTGCTGGTCGTCTCGAAGGTCGCGAACTTCTCGATCGACCTGCCCGAGGCCACGGTCGCCATCCAGGTGTCCGGCACCTTCGGCTCCCGCCAGGAGGAGGCCCAGCGCCTGGGCCGCGTGCTGCGCCCGAAGGCGGACGGCCACGAGGCGCGGTTCTACTCGGTCGTCGCGCGCGACACGATCGACCAGGACTACGCCGCCCACCGCCAGCGCTTCCTGGCCGAACAGGGCTACGCCTACCGGATCATGGACGCCGACGAGGTGCTGGCAGCGGACTGACGGCCGCTCCGGCCGCCCCTCCGGGCGAGCGGGACGGTGAGCAGCGGTACGCACCACAGGTGCGGCCGGTCCGGGGAGCAGGGCGCGCCCGGTGTCGGACAGGTGGCGGTGGCCGGGCAGCGGGGCCTGGAACAGCGGTTCCAGCCCCAGACCGGCGATGGTGGCGGCCAGGGCGGGGCCCGGCCGGGCCTTCAGTCCCCCGTGGCCGGTGGGAGAGCGGGATCAGCAGGGCGAACAGGCCGGCGTTGCCGAGCAGGAGGACGGCCTTCAGCACGCCGACCGGCAGCCAGGCAGCCGACGTGAAGACGTGAACAGGATCGCGGCGAACGGCGGGCAGGCGGCGGGCGGTTGCCGTTCGGCGGCGCGCACGCCGTGGACGACGGCGTCGGCCATCGGGACGCCCAGGGCGATGCACAGCACGCCCGGGGCGAGCAGCGAGCCCGCGACCAGCACACCCGCAAGGGGCGCGGGTGAGCGGGCGGGATCGGAGCCCGGTGCTACGCGCGTGACCCTGGTGGATCAGCGGACCGGGCGGCCGGGATCAGGCCACGGCCTCGCCGGGCCCCGCGCGGTCCCCGGACTCAGCGACGTATGACGCCCGCGTCCTCGGCGTACTCGCCCAGGACGATGACGCTCACGGCGGTCGCCGCGAAGACCTTGGCAGCGCGCAGCACGCCGCCGAACCGGTGGCGGGGACGGGAGTCGGAGGTGGTGGCGGCGCCGCTCGGGCGGCCGCCCTGCATCGGGATGAAGGTTGCGGTGCTCATGTGTCCATGGTCCGTTTTCCTCCTGTCTCGCACATCGCCCTGGGGGCGGAATCCCAGGGCCTCCCACGTCCTCCTCGCGACCCATGCCACCCCCGGGTGTCTCTGTCTGAGGTCTGACACTCCCCCGTATGACACCCGTACGCAGGTCCTACCCGGGAGGGACTTCCCGCCCGGGAAATCCACTCGCGGGGCCCCGCCGCGATGGCTAGAATCTCCGCTCTTGCCGCCTCCCGCCGCCGTACCGGGGAGAGCCGCCCGCCGGTCGGAAACCGGCGGGCCACCCATCACCGGACCAGCAGCTGGAGGCAGTTCCGTGCCCGCGCACGCCCCCGACACCGCACCCCGCGACGCAGCCGACGACCCGCTCGCCCGCGAACGGGCCCACCTCGCCGCCTCGCGCTCCGCCCTGCGCGCGATGCGCGAGGACGTGGAGGCCCTCGACATCCGCGACGTCACCGCGAACTGGGTCAACGCCGTCGTCCTCCAGGCCCAGATCGACGACCGCATCAAGGCGCTCGCCGACCTCTCCCACACCCCCCTCTTCTTCGGCCGCCTCGACTACCTGCACGCGCCGGGCGCGGAGTTGGCCGAGGGCGCCGGAGGGGAAATGTTCTACATCGGGCGCCGCCACGTGCACGACGCCGGCGGCGATCCGATGGTGATCGACTGGCGCGCACCCGTCTCCCAGCCGTTCTACCGCGCCTCGAAGACCGACCCGCAGGACGTCTCCCTGCGCCGCCGCTTCGGGTACACGGGCGGCGAGCTGACGGCGTACGAGGACGAGCACCTCTCCGACCCGGCGGAGGCGACGGCGGCGGTCAGCAAGCTGCTCCAGCAGGAGATCGAGCGCCCGCGCGTCGGTCCCATGCGTGACATCGTCGCGACGATCCAGCCCGAGCAGGACGAGATCGTCCGCTCCGGCCTCTCGGGATCGGTGTGCGTGCAGGGCGGTCCCGGCACCGGGAAGACGGCCGTCGGCCTGCACCGCGTGGCGTACCTCCTCTACGCGCACCGCGACCGCCTGGCCCGCACCGGGACGCTCGTCATCGGGCCGAACCGTTCCTTCCTCCACTACATCGAGCAGGTCCTCCCGGCCCTGGGCGAGCTGGAGGTCAAGCAGGCCACCGTGGACGACCTCGTCGCGCGCGCGGGCCTGGAGGTGCGCGGCGCGGACCAGGCCGAGACCGCCGTGGTCAAGGGTGATGCCCGCATGGCACAGGTGCTGCGTCACGCTGTCCGTTCACACGTCACACTGCCCACCGAACCGCTGATGGTCGTACGGGGGTCCCGCCGCTGGCGCGTGCCGGCGTACGAACTCGCGGAGATCGTCGAGGAGCTCCAGAACCGCGACATCCGCTACGGCGCGGCCCGCGACGCGCTGCCGCAGCGGATCGCCCACACCGTCCTCGTCCGCATGGAACAGGCGGGCGAGGCCCCCGACGACCGGGTCCAGGACGCCGTGGCCCGCAACGCGGCGGTCAAGGCGGCGGTCAAGGAGATCTGGCCGCCTGTGGACCCGGCCAAGCTGGTCCTGCGCCTCCTGTCCGACCCGGAGTTCCTGGCCGCCCACGCGGACGGCGTCCTCACGCAGGACGAGCAGAAACTCCTCCTGTGGCCGAAGCCGTTCCGGAGCACGAAGTCGGCGAAGTGGTCGGCGGCGGACCTGGTCCTGATCGACGAGGCCGCCGACCTGGTGGAGCGGACGCACTCCCTCGGCCACGTCGTCGTCGACGAGGCGCAGGACCTGTCCCCGATGCAGTACCGGGCGGTCGGCCGCCGCTGCACGACGGGCTCGGCGACGGTCCTGGGCGACCTCGCCCAGGGCACGACCCCGTGGGCCACCCGCAGCTGGGAGGAGGCCCTGTCCCACCTGGGCAAGCCGGAGGCGGTCCTCGAAGAGCTGACGGCGGGCTTCCGGGTGCCGCGCGAGGTCATCGCGTACGCCTCCCGCCTGCTGCCGTCGATCTCCCCGGGCCTGTCCCCGGTGTCCTCGGTCCGCGAGGCCCCCGGCTCCCTGGTCGTCTCCCACGCCGTGGAACTCACGCCGGCGGTGATCGAGGCCTGCCGTGCGTCCCTGGCGTACGAGGGCTCGATCGGCCTGATCGCGGCCGACGCCCGCATCCCGGAACTGGCCGATGCCCTCCGGGCGGCGGACCTCCCGTACCTCTCGCCCGGCGAGGAGACCACGGCGGAGTCCCGCCTGACCCTGGTGCCGGCCTCGCTGGCCAAGGGCCTGGAGTACGACTACGTCGTCCTGGACGAGCCCGCCGCCATCGTCTCGGGCGAACCGGACGAACGCACCGGCCTGCGCCGGCTGTACGTCTGCCTCACCCGAGCCGTCTCGGGCCTCACGGCCCTCCACTCGGCCCCCCTGCCCCCGACGCTCGCCTGACCGGCGCCGCTTCAAGACCTGGGGCTCCGCCCCAGACCCGCGCCTCAATCGCCGGCGGGGCTGTATGTGGCTGAGCTGTGCCCCCTGGGCACAGCTCAGCCTCGCCGGCGCTTGAGGAAGGGGGCACCCCCAGCGGTAGCTGGGGGAGGGTCCGGGCCGAGCCCGGGGAACGGGGGAAGGGCGGGGCGGGGAGAAGCTCCGCGCAGCGGCCCCCACCGCCGGCCCGGCCCCGGCACCGGCGGCGAGGCTCAAGACCACCGTCCGGCCGGGGCAACGGCTACCCCAGCGCCGCCCGCCATTGCTCCACCGCCGTCGCCGAGACCGGTCCGCCCCACCCGGAGGGACGGGCCGCGCCGCCGATGTGGAACGCGTCGATCCCCGCCCCCCGCAGCACCGGCAGGTGCGACAGTCTCAGCCCGCCGCCCACCAGGGTCCGCGCCCGGTACCCCGGCTCGCCCCCGCGCGCGGCCTCCGCGAGCAGTACCGGCAGCCCCTCGTCCACGCCCCCGGCCGCGCCGGCGGTCAGGTAGGTGTCCAGCCCCGGCAGTTCAGCGAGCGCCTTCCGCAGCTGGTGCCGGTCCGCCGCCCGGTCGATCGCCCGGTGGAAGGTCCAGCGGCAGCCGTCGAGTTCCGCCACGACCGCTTCGACCGCCGTGAGGTCCGGGCTGCCGTCCGGGTTCAGGAACCCGAGGACGAACTCCTCCGCGCCCTCGGCCCGCAGCTCCCGCGCCGCCGCCAGCAGGGCGTCGAGGTCGCCGGCCGCGAACCCGTCCGGCCGGCGGAGCATCACGCGCAGCGGGATGTCGACCGCCGCCCTGATCGCCGCGAAGGTCGCGCGCGACGGGGTGAGCCCGTCGGCGGCCATGTCGGTGACCAGTTCGAGTCGGTCCGCCCCACCGGCCTGGGCGGCGGTCGCGTCCTCCACGTCGAGGGCGATCACCTCCAGGAGAGCACGGTTGCTCATGTGATCCCATCCTTCGGAAAACTGCTCGCTGGAAATAGGTCTAGTCCAATGTCAGGGTACGGGCCCGCGCCCTTCCTCCACCAGCACAATCACGCCACCCCCACAATGTGCCCATGACCTCAGACCCCGCGCCCAGCGACACCACCCTCCTGCGCGCCCGCTGGCAGGCCACCGTCATCGCCGCCGGGGCCGCCACCGCCGCGACCGACCCGACCCCCTACGCCGACCGCCTCCTCACCGCCTGGGCGGAACCGCAGCGCCGGTACCACACCACCGCGCACCTGGCCGACGTACTGGCACGGATCGACGTACTGGCCGAGCACGCCGCCGACCCCGTCGCCGTCGAGCTCGCCGCCTGGTTCCACGACGCCGTCTACCGCCCCGACCGCTCCGAGAACGAGGAACGCAGCGCCGCCCTCGCCGAGCGCGCCCTGCCCGAGCTCGGCGTCGACGAGGCCCGCACCGCCGAGGTCGCGCGCCTGGTCCGGCTCACCGTCACCCACGACCCCGCCCCGGGCGACACCAACGGGGAGGCCCTCTGCGACGCCGACCTCGCCGTCCTCGCCGGCGCCCCGGACGCCTACGCCGCGTACGCCGCCGCCGTCCGCGCCGAGTACGCCTTCGTCCCGGACGACGCCTTCCGCACCGGCCGCGCCGCGGTCCTGCGTCAGCTGCTCGGCCTGCCCCGCCTCTTCCGTACCCCGTACGGCGCCACGCACTGGGAGGCACCGGCGCGCCACAACCTGGCCGCGGAACTGGCCGCCCTGACCCGCGCAACCTGACATACGACCCGTCACACGGGAATGTGACCCTGCTCGTGGCAGTTTGTACATGTCATGCCCGCAGCTTCCCCAGCGTCCCCCCGCGCCCGCATGCCCGTCGCCGTCTACATCCTCGGTCTGTCCGTCTTCGCGCTCGGCACCAGCGAATTCATGCTCTCCGGGCTCCTGCCGCCCATCGCGCAGGACATGGACGTCACCATCCCGCAGGCCGGCCTGCTCATATCGGCCTTCGCGATCGGCATGGTCGTCGGAGCTCCGCTGCTGGCCGTCGCCACCCTGCGCCTCCCCCGCCGCACCACCCTCATCACCCTCATCACCCTCTTCGGCCTCGGCCAGGTCGCGGGCGCGCTGGCCCCCACCTACGGGCTCCTCTTCGCCTCCCGCGTGCTCTCCGCCCTCGCCTGCGCCGGCTTCTGGGCCGTCGGCGCGGCCGTCGCCATCGCGATGGTCGACAAGGACCAGCGCGCCCGCGCGATGGCCGTCATGATCGGCGGCCTCTCCATCGCCAACGTCCTCGGCGTCCCGGCCGGCGCCTTCCTCGGCGAGCACCTCGGCTGGCGCTCCGCCTTCTGGTCGGTCGCCCTGGCCTCCGCCGTCGCCCTCGCCGGCATCCTGGCGCTGATCCCGAAGATCCCGCTGCCCGCCGAGAAACCCCGCCTCGGCCGCGAGCTGCGCATCTACCGCGACCGCCAGGTGTGGCTGTCCATCGGCGCCACCGCGCTGGCCGCGGGCGGCGTCTTCTGCGCCTTCAGCTACCTGTCGCCGCTGCTCACGGACGTGGCCGGGCTGGACTCCCACTGGGTCCCGTGGATCCTCGGCCTCTTCGGCATCGGCGCGCTGGTCGGCACCACCGTCGGCGGGCGGGTCGCCGACGCGCACCTCTTCGGGGTGCTGATCTGGGGCATCACCGCCTCGACCGTCTTCCTGACCGCGCTGGCCCTGCTGGCCTCCGTCCAGGTGGCCGTGATCGGCCTGTCCTTCCTGATCGGCGTGTCGGCCTTCTTCACCGCCCCCGCGCTGAACGCCCGCATGTTCAACGTCGCCGGCGCCGCCCCCACCCTCGCCGGGGCCACCACCACCGCCGCCTTCAACCTCGGCAACACCGGCGGCCCATGGCTCGGCGGCACCGTCATCGACGCCGGTTACGGCTTCGCCGCCACCGCCTGGGCGGGCGCCGCCATGACGCTGGCCGCGATCGCCCTCACCGTCGTCGCGCTGCGCCTGGACCGCCGTACGCCCGCCCCGACCCGCATCGTGACCTCCTCGACGCCGGCTCCGGACCCGGCGGCCGCGGTCGAGAGGGTCTGACGACGCCCTACGTACGCCCCGGGCCTGGGCCGGTGTGCGGGGCTCGCCGTTCAGGCCGGTCTCCCCCTCGGAGGAACCACCACAGCTCGTCGACCGACAACGTCCCTCGGTCCGCAGCGTGCGGCCCCTCGAAACTGCTGGATCCCGGCATTCCGCGTGGGGCCGGCCGCGGCCTACCGTGACGCCGTACGGCAGCGGGAACAACGGGGACAACGGGGGGAGACGGTCATGGGAAGCAACGCCGGAGCACTGTTCGAGGTGGTGTGGGGGCTGGTGGTCACCGGTTTCGGGTGGATCACCGCGCTGAACGTCAGGGGAGCGGCCGAACGGTTCCTGCGGATGTCCGAAGCCTCCGTGGCCTCGGCGATGTGGCGGCGCAGCCCCGTCGGCGGGTGGTCCGTGGGCGTCCGCGGGATGCGCGCCCTCGGCTTCCTGTTCGCCGTCGTCGGGCCCGTCGTGCTGGTCAGGGGCCTGATCCGGCTGTCCGACAGAGGCCTGGCGTGGGACGCTTCCCTCCCGCCCCTGCCGGCGCCGTTCCTGATCGTGTTCGCCGTGATCACCGCGCTCACGGCCTGGAGGTTCTGGCGGCCGTCGGGCATGGCCCGGCGCGCCTGGGCCGAAGGCGGCCGGATCGGCCGCGTGGCCGCCGCCGTCCTGACGGCGATGCTCGCCGCCTTCTGCCTCGCCCTCTGGTCGGGGAGCCTCACGGCCCTGCTGCTCGCCTGGCTGGTGGGCGCCCTCGCCGCCCTGACTCTCCTGTTGGCGGGTCCCGCCCCGGAGCCCCGGCACAGCTGAACCCGCAGCCGCAGCCGGAGCACTCCTGAGCTACGCCGGGCGGCCCTTCGGGCGGCGGAGGCCGGATCCGGTCAGGCGGCGGACGAGTTCCTTGCTGCCGATCTCCACCGCGCCCGCGGTGACCGCGTCCGCGTACCGGTGCGACGGCACGTCGTAGTGGTCCCGCTCGAAGGCGCGGGGCGGGCAGCCGATGGCCGCCGCGAAGGCGTGCAGTTCCTCGAACGAGACGTCGCTGACCAGGTGCGACCACATGCGGCCGTGCCCCGGCCAGACCGGCGGGTCGATGTACACCGTCACAGGTGACTCACCGGCCCGGCTGGAGGACCGGACCGAGGCCGCCCACCGCCGCCACGCGCACGCCCGCCTCGGAGCACACCCAGTGCGGATCGGGCCCCAGCTCCGGCTCGACGTCCAGCGCGTGCGGGTCCCCGTGCACGCACACCGGGCACAGCGGCCAGCGCCCGTACTTCGCCAGCAGCGCGTCCTGCACGTCCTGGGCGACGAGCCCCGACAGGTAGCCGACTCCCTCGGGCCACTGCTCCACCCACCACCGGCGGTGTGTGACCGAGTCCTCGACGAGGGAGACGACATCGGCATCGGCGACCTCGCCGGCGGCGAGATCGGCGAGAACAAGGGCACGGGCAACGTGCAGCGCCTGCTCAAGGGGGATCGTTTCGTCCATGAGGTCATTGTGAACCGTTCCCGGCAGTGGTGACCGCCGTTAACCGAATCGCTACAAACCGGACCGCCCGGACCGCCCACGCCGACCCTTGTGGCGTCTTGACGCACCCCCACGCTGAAAATAGATTTCATGCGTGAGCGATGACGCGAAAGAAACTTTCAGCACGGCGGGCAGGACCGCCCCGGCCACCCCCGCCCCCGCCGCCCTCCGGGCCCGCGTACGCAGCCTGGCCCCCTCCATGACCCGCTCCATGCAGGCCGTCGCCGAAGCCGTCGCCGCGGACCCCGCCCGCTGCGCCAAGCTCACCGTCTCCGCCCTCGCCGCGCACACCGGCACCAGCGAGGCCACCGTCGTACGCACCGCCCGCCTCCTCGGCTACCCCGGCTACCGCGACCTGCGCCTCGCCCTCGCCGCGCTCGCCGCCCAGCAGGAGTCCGGCGCCGCCCCCGCCGTCACCGTCGACATAGCCGTCGACGACCCCCTCGCCGACGTCGTCGCCAAACTGGCCCACGAGGAGGCGCAGACCCTCGCCGACACCGCCGCCGGGCTCGACCTCGCCCAGCTCGCCGCCGCCGTCGACGCGCTCGCCACCGCCCGCCGCATCGACATCTACGGCGTCGGCGCCTCCGCCCTCGTCGGCCAGGACCTCGCCCAGAAGCTGCTGCGCATCGGCCTGATCGCCCACGCCCACAGCGACCCCCACCTCGCCGTCACCAACGCCGTCCTGCTCCGCCCCGGGGACGTGGCCGTCGCCATCACCCACTCCGGCGGCACGGGCGATGCCATCGAGCCGCTGCGCCACGCCTTCGAACACGGCGCGACGACCATCGCCATCACCGGCCGCGGCCCGAACGCCCCCGTCGCCCACTACGCCGACCTCGTACTGGCTACCTCCGCCCCCCGCGAGACCCAGCTGCGCCCGGCCGCGATGTCCAGCCGGACCAGTCAACTGCTCGTCGTGGACTGTCTGTTCGTCGGCGTCGCCCAGCAGACGTACGAGACGGCCGCGCCCGCCCTCGCCGCCTCGTACGAGGCCCTCGCCCCCCGGCACCACACGTCCGCCCCCGCCAGGAGTTCCCGCCCATGACCGCGCCCATGACCGCGTACGCCGCCCTCCGCGCCCAGCTCGACACCCTGACCACCGAGGCCTTCCGCCCCGAACTGGCCGGGATCGACCGGCTCTCCACCCTGGAGATCGCCCGCGTCATGAACGCCGAGGACGCCACCGTCCCGGCCGCCGTCGCCGGGCAGCTGCCGCGGATCGCCGCCGCCGTCGATGCCATCGCCGCGCGCATGGCCCGGGGCGGGCGCCTCGTATACGCGGGCGCGGGCACCGCCGGGCGCCTCGGCGTGCTCGACGCGAGCGAATGCCCGCCCACCTTCAACACCGACCCCGCGCAGGTCGTCGGCCTGATCGCGGGCGGGCCGGGCGCCCTGGTCAGGTCCGTCGAGGGCGCCGAGGACTCCCGGGAGCTGGCCGCCGCGGACCTCACCGCCCTCGCCCTGACCTCCGACGACACCGTCGTCGGGATCTCCGCCTCCGGCCGCACCCCGTACGCGATCGGCGCCGTCGAGTTCGCCCGTACGCGCGGCGCGCTCACCGTCGGCCTGTCCTGCAACGCCGGTTCCGCCCTCGCCGCCGCCGCCGAACACGGCATCGAGGTCGTCGTCGGCCCCGAACTCCTCGCCGGCTCCACCCGCCTGAAGGCCGGCACCGCGCAGAAGCTCGTACTCAACCTCATCTCGACCGTCACGATGATCCGGCTCGGCAAGACCTACGGGAACCTCATGGTCGACGTACGCGCCTCCAACGAGAAGCTGCGCGCCCGCTCCCGCCGCATCGTGGCCCTGGCCACCGGCGCGCCCGACGCCGAGATCGAGGCCGCGCTCACCGCCACCGGCGGCGAGGTCAAGAACGCCGTCCTCGTCATCCTCGGCGGCGTCGACGGCCCGACCGCGGCCGAACTGCTCGCCGCCGCCCACGGCCACCTCCGCGCGGCCCTCGCCCAGGCCCTCACACAGGCCCGCTGACGACCCGACCTCCGCACCCCTGCCGAAGAAGGCGATCCACCATGTCCACTGACCTGCCCGCTGACAAGAACCGCGCCACCGCCGCCGCGATCCTGCCTCTGGTCGGCGGCCCGGACAACGTCACCTCGGTCGCGCACTGCATGACGCGCCTGCGCATCGCGCTGCGCGACCGCTCGCTCGTGCAGGACGAGGCACTCAAGGCCGTACCGGCCGTACTGGGCGTCGTGGACGACGACACGTACCAGATCGTCCTCGGCCCGGGCACCGTCGCCCGCGTGACGCCCGTGTTCGAGGCGCTGGTCGAGGAGGGCCGCTCGGCCGCCGCCGCACCGCAGCACGCGCTCACCGCCGACGAACTGGCCGAGCGGGGCGCGGCGCTGAAGGCAGCGCGGAAGGCGAAGAACTCCACCCCCTTCAAACTGTTCCTGCGCCGCATCGCCAACATCTTCGTCCCGCTGATCCCGGCCCTGATCGGCTGCGGCATCATCGCCGGCCTCGGCGGCATGCTCACCAACCTGGGCTGGCTGCCCGGCGTCGTCCCGGCGCTCACCGCGACGGCCTCCGGTTTCATGTCACTGATCGCGGTGTTCGTCGGCTACAACACCGCCAAGGAGTTCGGCGGTACGGCCATCCTGGGCGGCGCGGTCGCCGCCGTCATCGTCTTCCCGGGCGTCGCGAAGATCACCGCCTTCGGCGTGGAGCTGAGGCCCGGCCAGGGCGGCGTCCTCGGCGCGCTCGCCGCCGCCCTGCTCGCCGTCCAGGTAGAGAAGTGGTGCCGAAAGCGGATCCCCGAGGCCCTGGACGTCCTGGTCACGCCCACCCTCACCGTGCTCGTCTCCGGCCTGGTCACCCTCTACGGCCTGATGTTCCTCGCCGGCGAGGCCTCCACCGCCATCGGCGCCTTCGCCGACTGGCTCCTCGCCACCGGCGGCGCCTTCGCCGGACTCGTCCTCGGCGGGCTCTTCCTGCCCCTGGTCATGCTGGGCCTGCACCAGGCCCTGATCCCGCTGCACACCACCCTCATCGAGCAGAGCGGCTACACCGTCCTGCTGCCCATCCTCGCGATGGCGGGCGCGGGCCAGGTCGGCGCGGCCATCGCCGTCTACTACCGCCTCCCCCACAACGGTTCGCTGCGCACCACCATCAAGTCCGCGCTCCCGGCCGGCTTCCTGGGCGTCGGCGAACCGCTGATCTACGGCGTCTCCCTGCCCCTGGGCCGCCCGTTCGTCACCGCCTGCGTCGGCGGCGCGGCGGGCGGGGCCTTCGTGGGCCTCTTCAACCAACTCGGCATGACCTTCGGCTCCACCGCCATCGGCCCCTCGGGCTGGGCCCTCTTCCCGCTCCTGGACGGCACGTCGGGCATGGGCCTGACGATCGCCGTCTACGGGGGCGGCCTGGTGGTCGGCTACCTCGTCGGCTTCGCCGCCACGTACTTCTTCGGCTTCACCCCCCAGATGCTGACGGACCTCAACACCGGCCCGGACGACCCGACGACGGCCCCCGCCACCGAGCCTTCGCGCGAACCGGCCCTGGCCTGAACACCCGGTGGGCGGGGAAGCTGCGCGCATGCGGCTCCCCGCCAGCCGTCCTGCCTACGGCACCGACCCCTGCTCCACGACCCACTCCACCGACTGCCCAGTGCCTTCGCGATACCGTCGTAGTCAGCGTCGTAGTGGAGGACCACAGCCCCGTGACGCTCAGCCGTCGCGGCGATGAGCAGGTCTGCCGGTGAGGCCCGCCGGTGATCACCGCTCCGCGCGAGCAGCCCCTGCACTTCGACGGCCCGCTCCCCGATCTCATCGGTCAGGGGAAGCCATTCGAAGCGTCTCGGATGAGCTTAGGTTTTCCTGGGTGGGGCTGGGTGTTCGGCCCCTTGGGAAAAGAGTCTCGGGTCTCGCCGTGGCCGCTGTTTGATCGCGGTGGCGTGGCTGTGCAGGTGGAAGCCTGCGCCGAGTCTGGCCCCGCGCGGTTGGTGCCGTGTGGGGGTGCTCATCGTGTGCGGTGCCTGCCGCCCGTCTCGCCGCCGGGTGCGGTGGGTGGGTGGCTGGGGCGGCCGCCTCGCCGGACGCTTTCCACCCGGGCCAGTCGATGCTGGTGTTCCGGGTGGGGCGGGGACCCTGCGTCGCTGCCTGGGCACAGGGCGGTTTCTCGTCGGGCCCGACTTCGTCCGGTCCGCGCGGTCATGCTGCGGACCGGGCGCGGACGGGGCCGCGTGGGTGGGCTTGGGCTTGGTGTGCTGGACGGGTTGGTCCAGTTCCTGGAGGGTGCGGCGGATCAGGTAGGTGCCGGTGGTCCGGTCCAGGACGGTCAGGTGCTGGTGTTGCAGGCCGCGGGCGCCGATGCGCTGCCAGGCGGCGACGTCCCGGTCGGCGCTGTATCCACACTGCTTGTTGGGGCAGGTGGCCCATTTCCAGCCCGGTCGGGTGGTATCGGGGGCGGTGTGGTGGCGGAGGGCGGTCAGGCAGCGGGGGCAGTACTTGGAGGTGCCGCGGGCCGGGACGATGACCACGGCGATCCCGTGGCGGGCGGCCTGATGGCGTACGTCGGCCACGATCTGTCCGCGCACCGAGCCGGAGAGGCGGGTGTTGAGGGTGCGGCCCTTGCCGCGTGCCTCCATGTCCCGCAGATCCTCCAGATAGACCACCGACGCCCGCGCGGCCCGGGCGTGATCCACCATGAACCGTGCGGCCGTCTTGGCGATCTGTGCGTTCAGCTTTTCGCGGCGTCTGCTGACCCGGGCGTGCTCGCTCCGCAGCACGGCAAGTTTCGCGGCCGTCGCCGGATCGGGACGCCGGCCGAGAGCGCGTTGGCCGTCCAGGAGGCGCTCCAGGTGTGTGGCTTTGGTCCAGAGGTGTTCGGCGTGGATGCGGAGCCGGTCGGCCTTGGCCAGTACCCCGTTGACGCGGAGGAAGATGGGCTGCCCGTCGGTAAGGACGGTGGGCTGAGGTCCGCCGGTTCGGGTGAGGGTGCCGCCGGTGAGGAGGGTGTTGAGCCCGTAGTGTGGCGTCGATGGTGGGTGGCAGCCGGAAACGGATCCGTACCGGATGCCAGTCGCTGCGGGTACGAGGGTCGGGGCGTACCGGCAGCCGCACGCTCAGCACCGCGTAGCGGGCGGGGTCGTCCTCACAGCGGGCCAGGGTGACGAGTTGCTTGTCGGCGGCGGCCAGCACCACCTGCTGACCCCCGCCCGGTGCCGCCTCCAGCTCACACAGATCAACAGGCAGGCGCCGGTAAGCAGTGAGGAAACGCAGCACCTGACAGGTACGGGAACGAAAGACGGAGGCGGGCACCGCAGCCCCCTGCGGGCAGGCGGCGCGCAGCGCCGCCCACTCCTCCTCACCGCGTCTCATCGGGTCAAGGCCGGCCGGCCAGGACCGCATCCACCAGTCGGACTCGCCATTCGGCCGAGCGCAGCACCCGCCCGGCCTGCTCCTCGGCAACCCGGCGGACCCGGTCAGGCACATACAGCCCCTCCGGAACGGTCGCGGTCCAGCCCAGGGTCCGCAACGCCATCCAGGCGTTCGACGGCAACCGCTCACCCGAGGGGCCAACGCCGGAAGCCAGCTGGGTCAGTTCGCTCCGGCTCCAGTGCCCGCGAACCACCCCGGCGGCCATCGTCTCCACCAGCCCGGCCAGCCAGCCCACCCGCGATCTACTGTCCGATCATCGGACCCACATACGGAACGAGCCCCACCCGACAAGGTCACGCAACACGACCAGAACCCGCGCAACACCCAGGAAAGCCAGACCAATCAAACGGCTGCACGCGACCCTCGTCGTACGGAACGGCCTCGCGCGTGGTCTTCCACATTCCTCGCGCTATAAAGGATCTCCAGGTCGACGACAGCACACGTAGCCAGCAGACCTCGCTCCAAGAGCGGTATCAGCTTGTCCCGAACGGTCGGCACATGCATGCGAGCCCACGCCCTCCTGTCGACCAAGTACTTCATCGCCACGCCCCCCCGCATCACTTCCGGGTCGCGCAGGTCGTCGAAGGCACCCTCGTCCATCAATTCCACGAAGCGCCGCCGCCGGGCCGCAGCCACGAACTCCGCCAGCGCTCCATTGATCGTTGCCCGCTTGGTCGTCGTCCCCAGTATTTCCGCCGCCTCGGCGAGGAGTGCATCGTCGAGGTCCACCATGGTGCGTGGCATTGCGCCCTCCAGGCATACAGATCCGGGGCCGATCTATATGCCACCGTACGGCCCCCGGAGCTGAATCACGCTCCGGCGGCGGTCCGGACGAAGCGGACCAGGTCGTCCACGCTGTAGCCGAGCTTCGGGCCCCGTTCGGCCGCCATCAGCAGCAACTGCCCCACGATCTCGGCGCCCCAGCCGTCCGGGCCGTCCGCCGACCACTCCCACAGCTTCTCGATGCCGAGATCGGTCATCAGCAGCCCGTGGCCGGCTCGGATCTCCCGGCAGGTCTCCGCGACCGCGTCCAGCAACCGCTCACCGGGCCGCTCGCAGCGCAGCGCGAAGTACCCGCCGACGTCCTCGACCGCGCACCCCTGCGGCGGCCGGGCCTTGAGCCGGTCGTAGCGGGGGTCGTCGAACGGCGGGTACTCGCCCACCGGGCAGTGGATCAACGTGAACCGCTGCCACCCCGGCGGCGGAGGCGGCTGCGGCCGCCAGGCCTTCACCCCGAACGCCTCGTGCACCAGCGCCGTCGCCTCGTCCGCCGTATCGGCCGTACGGGTCTCGCGCCGCTCGCCGTCGTCGCCGGTCGCCGTCCACGCCCCGCCGCCCGCGTCACGCTGCGCGCGCACCGAAAGCCCCATGCCCTTACGCCTCCACCCTCCGACCAGCGCAGCCTCCAACGCGTGGAGCCTCCAGCCGAGTTCGAACCCCCAGGCCGCCTCGGTCACGGGTGCGCCCGCTCGTGCAGTACGGCGGCGAGGCGAAGCGCGGTGTCCAGGTTGCAGCGACCGAGGTCGACAAGGGGCAGCCCGTACGTCCCGGCCGCCGAGACCCCGTCCACACCGAGAGAGGGGAACAGCACTCCCACCCCCGCCAGGGATTCCTTCAGCTGCTGGACGGCCTCCTCGGCCGCCTGCATCCGTTCCCGCGAAGTGAGCACCATGACATGTCACCTTTCTACTCTGCGTATCCAGTTTCAGCACACAGAGTGGCAACGGGCTCGCTAGCCTTTCAATACGGACACCCGCAACAACGGCACGTGTTGCCCTGGGAGTTGCCATGGCAGGTAAGAACCTCGACCCGTCCTCCTCACCCCGCGCCCTACTCGGCGCCGAACTCCGCGTGGCACGCGAGCGCGCGGGCCTCAGCCAGGCCGAACTCGGCGAACCGCTCTTCGTCAGCGGCTCGTTCATCGGGCAGCTCGAAGCGGGCACGCGCCGCATGCACCTCGAATTCGCCCGGCAGATAGACGACATCCTCGACACGAACGGCTTCTTCGTCCGCAACTGCGGGGCGGCGGCCAAGTCCAAGTACCCGGACCACTTCGCGGCAGCGGCCGAGGCCGAGGCTCTGGCGAAGGCCATCCGCGAGTACGCGCCGCAGATCATCCCGGGGCTGTTGCAGACGGAGGCGTACGCCCGGGAGGTGTTCCGCGCCTACCAGCCGACCGCGACGGAGGAGACCATCAACGAGCTGGTTGCGAACCGGCTGGCCCGGGCCGCCCTGCTCAATGATCCAACAACCCCGCTGTTGTGGTGCGTCCTCGATGAGGCCGTGTTGCGCCGGGCGGGCGACAACAAGGCGGTACTGGCGGAGGCCCTGCGGCACATCGCGACGCTGATGAGGTCACACCGAATCATCGCGCAGGTACTCCCGTTCAGCGCAGGCTTCCACGCTGGCCTGGACGGCTCCCTCAAGCTGATGTCCTTCGAGGACGCTCCCCCACTTGCCTACGTCGACGGCATCGGGATGGGCCAGCTGTTCGACGATCCAGCCACGGTTGCACGTCACACCCTGACTTACGATCTGCTCACGGCCAGCGCGCTGTCACCGCGCGACTCCCTGGCCCTGATCGAGTCGGTGGCGGAGGATTACGAACATGACCAGCACGCCTGAGTACGACCTGTCGAGGGCCACTTGGCACAAATCCACCTACAGCGGCGGCGACGGCGGCAACTGCCTGGAGATGGCCACCTGGCGGAAGTCCACCCATAGCGACGGCAGCGGCGGCAACTGCGTCGAGGTCGCCGACGGCCACCCCGGCATCGTCCCCGTCCGGGACTCCAAGGTTCCGGACGGCCCGCACCTGACCTTCGACGGTCCCGCCTGGGCGGCCTTCGTCACCAGCCTATGACCGGGTCGATGTCGAAGATCGGCGGGAGTTCGGTGCTCCGGTCGAGGTTCACGAAGACGTAGTCGCCGGGCGGGCCCTTGTAGAACTCGAAGCGCTCGCCCAGTGGCAGGTCGCGCAGCACCGTGGACTCCTCCCGGAGCTTGCCGTTGTCCAGCTCCAGGTGGGAGAGGTAGTTCCACCAATGGCTCGACGTCACCACGTCGACCTCGCCCGCACGCCCCGGCGTCAGCGCGCGGACCCGGTTCTTCCCGAGGTCGGCGTGCCAGACGCGGTGGCCGTCGGTCAGGGAGTACGCGGACACACCCCGCCGCTTGTCGTTCCCCCGCACCGGGGTGATCAGCAGGTCACCGCTCACCAGCGGGGGCGGTTCGGACAGCAGGCGCTCCTCCGGTCCCGTTTCCGGTACGGCGCCCCGCTGCCGGCCCGTGTCGTCGAAGAGCAGGACCGCGTCCGTGCCGCTCCCGCCGCCCTCCTTCACGTGGATGGCGATCGGCTGGGCGGACACCACCCGCCGCTCGCTCAGCCCGCTCGTCACCGGGAGCGTGCTCTGCCATGCGCGCGTGCCCGTACCCGCGTCGAGGGCCGTGAGCCGGGTGGTCTCCGCCGTACCGGCGGTGCACTCCTCCACGTACAGCACCCGCTCCCCCGCGCCGTCGACCGCCTCGACCCGGCAGCCCTCCGGTATCGCGACGCGCCAGCGCTCCGTGCCCGCGCGCAGGTCGAGGCCGACGACCGCGCCCTTCTCCACCACGACGGCTGTCGTGCCCACGGCCACCACGGGTGCCCCGTGCGCCTGCGGCACGTCCTTCCTCCACAGCATCCGGCCGTCCCGGATGTCCACCCCGGCGACCTCCTGCCCGCACCTCGTCGCGTCCGGCCCGTACGCGACGACGCCGAGGTCCTTCGAGGTGGTCCGGCTCAGCGCACAGAACGTCGTACGGTCGTCGGGTGCGGGCAGCCGCCAGCCCGTGCGTCCCTCGCCGTTGAAGGCGATGAGGGCGTCCGTGCGCGCCCGGACCAGCAGTGCGGACGACCCCTCCGGCTTCCAGACGCCGACCGGCTTCACGGACGACGGCCGGTCCGGGGCCTGCCACCCGAAGACGTCCATCTGCGGGCCGCGCATCCACTCGTATCCGAGCCAGCCCGGCCACAGCGCGGCCAGTGCGACGACGACCGCGAGTGCCCGCGCCAGGCAGGAGCGGCGCAGGGCCTGGTTGTGCTTGATGCCCTTCCACAGCAGTACGGTGGCCGCCCCGAGCAGAGCGGTGAAGAGCGCCAGCCACCCGAAGCCACGCGGGCAGCTCTCGCCACCGCATTTCCTCTGCGGCACGTCGGCGAGCGCCATTTTGAACAGGAGCGCGAAGTACAGCAGCGTCACGGCGCCCAGTGCGGCGGTGACGACGAGCCGGGAAAGTCCGAAGAGCCGCTCGGACAGCAGTGTCGTGTTGTCCATGATCCCCCCCCCGGCCGCACCCTAACGGCCGCGTCCGCAGGCGGCCAGACCGGTTCATCCGGCGCCGTGGCGGGACGTCCGGACCAAGCCCCGGCACCGGATCCCTTCAGGTCCGCCAACCGTTGGGCTGAAACCACCTGGCGCAGCGTATTATGTCGTCGACGACATAATACGCTGCGCCGCATGGACCGCCTGTATGTAATCGAGCTGGAGCCTGAAGTGCGAGCCTGGCTGGAATTGTTGCCCGGCAAGCAGCACCGCAAGGTCGAGGAGTACGCGGAGCTGCTGGCCATCCACGGCACTCTGACGCCCATGCCCTTCGCTCGCCCCCTCAGAGACGGGGTGTACGAACTGCGGCCGACTCTCGACGCGGTCCCTACGCGGATCACGTACTGGTTCGCACCGGGACGCAGAATCGTGCTGCTCACCGTTTTCCGCAAGACGCGCATGCATGAGTCAGGTTCAGTGAGCCGCGCAGTGGCGGCCCGTATCGTGTGCGAGAGGGAGCACGGCCCTGCCCACACGACGTACGGCCGCAGCGAGGAAGGGGAAGCATCATGAACCACACCCGCTGGAAGCTGGCCCGGGAGAAGAAGGCCACAGGGGAGTACGTCGAGTCAGCCGAGGTGGAGGCCGAGCGGGCGGAGATCCGGCTGGCCATGGCCTTCGCCAAGGCCGTCTACGACCGCCGCAAGGCCCTCGGGCTGTCCCAGGCCGAGCTGGCGGAGCGGGCCGGGCTCACCCAGGCGAAGATCTCCCGGGTGGAAGGTGCCGATGCCGTACCCACGCTCCCCCTGTTGCGCCGTCTCGCACACGCGCTGGACGCCTCGTTGAACATTGCCCTGAGCGAGGACCACGAAGAGGTCACGTTCGTCGAGCGGCTGCCCGCCGCCTAGCCGCGCGCCGCCGCGATGAAGGCGCGGATGAGCTCCGGGGACTTCACGCCGCGTTCGCGTTCGACGCCGCTGGAGACGTCCACGCCCCACGCGCCCGTGGCCACGAGCGCCTCCCGGACGTTGGCCGGGTTCAGGCCGCCCGCCAGGAGCCAGTGGCCCTCGGGGGCGGTGAAGTCCGCCGAGCCCCAGTTCCACGGCTTGCCGGAGCCGGGGTCGGGGGCGTCGAGGAGCAGCAGGTCCTCGCCGTACTCGCCGCAGCGCCGCACCCGTTCGGCGGTGGCCCGCAGCAGCGTGCGGCCGGCGGCGCGCAGGGCCTCGTAGTACTCGGGACCCTCGTCCCCGTGGAGCTGCACACCGCGCACGCCGCTGTCCTCGGTGAGCCGCCGGACCTCCTCGACGGACTGCCCCCGGAACACCCCGACGGTCAGGACCGCGTCCGGCACCAGCGCGGCAATCGCGCGCGCCGTGGCGGCGTCGACCGTACGGGGGCTGCCGGGCGCGAAGACGAACCCGACGGCGTCGGCCCCGGCCTCGACGGCCACCTCGACGTCGTGGGGTGTCCGCAGGCCGCAGATCTTGACGAAACGTGCGCCGCTTCTGCTCATGCCCCGAGTCAACCAGAACCGCCCGACCGGCGGCGGCCCGTCCCGAGGACCGGGCACGGTGGTCAGCGCGCCACTAGCCTGGGGTGAGGCACGCATTCACCGCACAGCACGCCATCCTGAGGACGACGGTGACGATCATGGCCGAGCGGACCACATCGGTAGAAGACCTGTCGCCGCCCACATTCGAAAGCCTCCTGCGCACTGTCGCAGAGATGGACACGCCAGACGGCTTCAAGGCCGAGCTCATCCGGGGGAGATCGTCGTGTCACCGTGGTCCGAGCTGCGCTACGTACGTCGCATGCGTGCACTGCGCGCAGCTCCAGGCCCACGCCCCCGAGGGGCACATCGCGGAGATCGCACCCGTCCTCTTCCGGTTCCCGGCAGCGGAGCGCGGCTACGGGCCCGACCTCTTCGTCGCGGACGAATCGGCCTTCGATGAGGAAGGCCGTCACGCAGACGGGGCGGCCCTGTCTCTGGTCGCCGAGTTCACCTCCGTGTCGACCAAGGACGCGGACTGGAACGAGAAGCTGGACGTGTACGGCCGAGTGGTCCCCGTCTACCGGTCGTCGACACGCAGGACTCGGAGATCACGGTCTTCTCCGATCCCTCGCCCCACGGATACCACTCGCGCAAAACCGTGGCCCTCGGAGAGGCCCTGCCCATCCCCGCGCCGTTCGACTTCACGCTCGACACCTCGTTCTGAAACGCCCGAGGGCGGCACCCCCCGCAGGGGATGCCGCCCTCGTTCGAGAACAGCCGATCAACCGGTGGCCGAAGCCGAGGTCGATCAGAAGTCCATGTCACCGCCCGGCATCCCGCCCGGCGCGCCGGCGCCGGCCTTCTCGGGCTTGTCGGCGATGACGGCCTCGGTCGTCAGGAACAGCGCGGCGATGGACGCGGCGTTCTGCAGGGCAGAGCGCGTGACCTTCGCCGGGTCGATGATGCCCTCGGCGATCATGTCGACGTACTCGCCGGTCGCGGCGTTCAGGCCGTGGCCGATCGGAAGGTTGCGCACCTTCTCGACGACGACGCCACCCTCGAGACCACCGTTGACGGCGATCTGCTTGAGCGGAGCCTCCAGGGCGAGCTTGACGGCGTTCGCGCCGGTCGCCTCGTCACCCGACAGGTCGAGCTTCTCGAAGACCGAGGAGGCCTGGAGCAGGGCCACGCCGCCACCGGCGACGATGCCCTCCTCGACGGCCGCCTTCGCGTTGCGAACGGCGTCCTCGATGCGGTGCTTGCGCTCCTTGAGCTCCACCTCGGTCGCGGCGCCGGCCTTGATGACGGCCACGCCGCCGGCCAGCTTCGCGAGGCGCTCCTGGAGCTTCTCGCGGTCGTAGTCCGAGTCGGAGTTCTCGATCTCGGCGCGGATCTGGTTGACGCGACCCTGGACCTGGTCGCTGTCGCCGGAGCCGTCGACGATGGTGGTCTCGTCCTTGGTGATGACGACCTTGCGGGCGCGGCCGAGCAGGTCGAGACCGGCGTTCTCCAGCTTGAGGCCGACCTCCTCGGAGATGACGGTGCCGCCCGTGAGGATGGCGATGTCACCGAGCATGGCCTTGCGGCGGTCGCCGAAGCCCGGAGCCTTGACGGCGACGGACTTGAAGGTGCCGCGGATCTTGTTGACGACCAGGGTCGACAGGGCCTCGCCCTCGACGTCCTCGGCGATGATCAGCAGCGGCTTGCCGGACTGCATGACCTTCTCCAGGAGCGGCAGCAGGTCCTTGACCGAGCCGATCTTGGAGTTGACGATCAGGATGTACGGGTCGTCGAGGGACGACTCCATGCGCTCCATGTCGGTGGCGAAGTACGCCGAGATGTAGCCCTTGTCGAAGCGCATACCCTCGGTGAGTTCCAGCTCCAGACCGAAGGTCTGGGACTCCTCGACGGTGATGACGCCTTCCTTGCCGACCTTGTCCATGGCCTCGGCGATGAGCTCGCCGATCTGGGTGTCGGCGGCGGAGATGGAGGCCGTGGAAGCGATCTGCTCCTTGGTCTCGACATCCTTGGCCTGGGCGAGCAGGGCGGCGGAGACGGCCTCGACGGCCTTCTCGATACCACGCTTGAGGGCCATCGGGTTGGCGCCGGCGGCTACGTTGCGCAGGCCCTCGCGGACGAGCGCCTGGGCCAGCACGGTCGCGGTGGTCGTACCGTCGCCGGCGACGTCGTCCGTCTTCTTGGCGACTTCCTTGACCAGCTCGGCGCCGATCTTCTCGTACGGGTCCTCGAGCTCGATCTCCTTGGCGATGGAGACACCATCGTTGGTGATCGTGGGGGCGCCCCACTTCTTCTCAAGGACGACGTTGCGACCCTTGGGGCCAAGGGTGACCTTGACGGCGTCGGCGAGCTGGTTCATCCCACGCTCGAGACCGCGCCGGGCCTCCTCGTTGAACGCAATGATCTTGGCCATCTGAAGTGGTCCTCCCGGACAGCGGTGGATTGCTCCGGACCGCGCCCGCGCCCGCGACGGACGGCCTGCGGATCCGGCGGTTCCTTCCCGTCGGATCCTGCGGGCCTCACCGACCCGGTCCTCAGTCTTAGTAGCACTCTCACCCGGAGAGTGCTAACGCCAATGATTAGCACTCGACCCCCACGAGTGCAAGCGGCTTGGGCCGATCCCGGCGTGAACATGCGGTCGGATGGCAGACGCGAGACGGGTCGCGGGGCGGTCGGGCACGCACGAGGGGCCCGCATCCCGTGTCCAGGATGTGGGCCCCTCGTGTGTGTAAGCGTCGGTGGTCGATCGCGCTTGGACTCAGCCGGCCGCGAGCTTGACCATGTCCGCCTGCGGGCCCTTCTGGCCCTGCGAGATCTCGAACTCGACCCGCTGACCCTCTTCAAGGGTGCGGTACCCGTCCATCTGGATGGCGCTGTAGTGGACGAACACATCCGCGCCACCGTCGACCGCGATGAAGCCGTAGCCCTTCTCCGCGTTGAACCACTTGACGGTGCCCTGAGCCATGCCTAACTCCCCTATTACTGGCCCCTGCGCAGGACCGCACTTCGCGGACCCGGGTCAGAAACTCGCGCCGGAACGCCTCGACCGCGGCTGAATGTATCCGCACCGGTGCTGTCTGCAACAGGTCATTCCGACGAGAATTCCGGACACGCGAAAACATTGAAATAGAGTGAAAATTTGTCATATTCCAGGGCAACTCGGGCCCGACAATCCGCGCCAAAGGCCCAAAGCGCGCGTGCATGTTGACTCAATGTCAACCCTCCGGCGGCCCGCTCATATGCGGCGGGCAAGAACAGCGGAGGGGACTTCCCCAACCCTACCGCGCCCAATCAAGCAGAATTGCCCCCTCCGCTTATTAGCGGAGGGGGCAATTCAGATTCTGTCGTGCGACCGACCGATGATCAGCAGCCGCCTGCGACGGCCGGGATGATCGAGACGCCTGCGCCGTTGGGCGTCTCCGTCTGCAGCCCGCTCTCGAAGCGCACGTCGTCGTCGTTGACGTAGACGTTGACGAAGCGGCGCAGCTTGCCCTGGTCGTCGAGGACGCGCGCGGCGATCCCCGGGTGGCTCTTCTCCAGGGACTCGATGACCTCGGCCAGGGTGGCGCCGTCGGCGGAGACCTCGGCCTTGCCGCCGGTGTAGGTGCGCAGGATGGTGGGGATGCGGACGTTGACGCTCATGGCGCTACTGCCTTTCCGGATGCGGGGGAGGAGAGGAGGGTCAGACCAGGCCGGCGGCGCGGAACGCGTCCAGGCTCGGGCGGATGGTGGCGGTCTGGCCGCTGTCCGAGGCCACCGCCTCCAGGGTCTTCAGGCCGTCGCCGGTGTTCAGGATCACGGTGGTCAGCGTCGGGTCGAGCTGACCGTTCTCGATGAGCTTCTTCGTCACGCCGACGGTCACGCCGCCCGCGGTCTCGGCGAAGATACCCTCGGCCTGCGCCAGGATCTTGATGGCCTCGACGACCTGAGTGTCGTTCACGTCCTCGACGTAGCCGCCGGTGCGGCGGGCGATGTCCAGGACGTACGGGCCGTCCGCCGGGTTGCCGATGGCCAGCGACTTGGCGATGGTGTCCGGCTTCTGCGGGCGGACCACGTCGTGACCGGCCTTGAAGGCGGTCGACACCGGGGAGCAGCCCTCGGCCTGGGCGCCGAAGATCTTGTACGGCTTGTCCTCGACCAGGCCGAGCTTGATGAGCTCCTGCAGACCCTTGTCGATCTTCGTCAGCTGGGAGCCTGACGCGATCGGGATGACGATCTGGTCGGGCAGCTGCCAGCCGAGCTGCTCGCAGATCTCGTACGCCAGGGTCTTGGAGCCCTCGCCGTAGTACGGCCGCAGGTTGACGTTGACGAAGCCCCAGCCCTCGCCCAGCGGGTCGCCGATGAGCTCGGAGCAGAAGCGGTTGACGTCGTCGTAGTTGCCCTCGATGCCGACCAGGTCGCCACCGTAGACACCGGCCATGACGACCTTGCCCTGCTCCAGGTCGTGCGGGATGAACACGCAGGAGCGGAAGCCGGCGCGGGCGGCCGCGGCGCCGACGGCGCCGGCCAGGTTGCCGGTGGAGGAGCAGGACAGGGTGGTGAAGCCGAAGGCGCGGGCGGCCTCGACGGCGATGGCCACGACGCGGTCCTTGAAGGAGTGCGTCGGGTTGCCGGAGTCGTCCTTGACGTAGAGCTTGCCGGTGACGCCGAGTTCCTTGGCCAGGTTCTGCGCGTCCACGAGCTTGGTGAAGCCGGGGTTCAGGCTGGGCTTCGAGGCGACGTCGGCGGGGACGGGCAGCAGCGGCGCGTAACGCCAGATGTTGTCCGGGCCGGCCTCGATCGCGGCGCGCAGCGCTTCGGGGTCGCCGAGCGGGAAGTCGTAGGCGACTTCCAGCGGGCCGAAACACTCGGCGCAGGCGAAAATGGGACCGAGTTCGAAGCGGGTGGCGCACTCGCGGCAGGAAAGGCCGGTGGCAGGTCCGAGATCGACAGAGGTTCCGGCAGAAGTGGCGACAGTCTGTGCAGCCATGATGGCGAGGCCCTTTCTCCTCATCTTCCCCATGGCGCACTTCGCCATGAGACGGAATTGGCACCTTCCCTAGCCGGGGACCTCGCTGACGTCGCTGATGTGCGATCGCGAGAACCGACTGGAGGGTTGCCGGGGCTTCAACGGGCCGTGTCCCTCTGCCCCTCTGGATGAGCGGTATGGCACCGGGCAACGCGCTCTATGGCGCGCCCGGGCGTTTGTACGCGGGACCCCCGGCATGCGGTGGTCCTTCGCGTTGTTCAAGACTGTAACCGAAGGCCCGGGTGGTTGAGACAGCCGTCCGAACCGCGAGATGGATCACATATCAACCCAAACCAGGGAGTGCCGAGAGTGCTGGAAGAGGTGGAGCGCTGGCTGGCCGACCGCTCCTGGTCCGCCGCCGACCGACCGCTCGACCAGCTGCTCGAAAGGAAACGGGCGGCGGGCACGACGGTCAGCGTGGTGCTGCCCGCGCTCGACGAGGAGGCCACGGTCGGCGCGATCGTGGAGGTCGTCCGGCGCGACCTGATCGAGGGCTTGAGCACGCCGCTGGTGGACGAGCTGGTGGTGGTCGACTCGGGCTCCACCGACCGTACGGCCGAAGTCGCCGCCAAGGCGGGCGCCCGGGTCGTGCACCGCGACGCGATACTTCCGCGGCTGCCCGCGCTGCCCGGCAAGGGCGAGGTGCTGTGGCGCTCGCTGCTGGCCACCAGCGGGGACGTCGTCTGCTTCATCGACGCCGACCTGCGGGACTTCTCGTCCGCCTTCGTCTCCGGAATCGTCGGCCCGCTGCTGACGGAGCCGAACGTGCAGTTCGTCAAGGCGATGTACGACCGCCCCTTCGGCGACACCCCGGCCCAGGGCGGCCGGGTCACCGAGCTGGTGGCGCGTCCGCTGCTGAACCTGCACTGGCCGCAGCTGGCCGGCTTCGTGCAGCCGCTGGGGGGCGAGTACGCCGTACGGCGCTCCCTGCTCGAGCGGCTGCCCTTCCCCGTCGGCTACGGGGTCGAGCTCGGGCTGCTGGTGGACGCGCTCCACACGGTCGGGCTGGACGCGCTGGCGCAGGTCGACGTCGGGGTCCGGCTGCACCGGCACCAGGACGGCCAGGCGCTGGGGCGGATGGCCGCGGCTATCTACCGGACGGCCCAGCTGCGCCTCTCGCGCGGACACCTCGTACGGCCTGAGCTGACGCAGTTCGAGCGCGGACCGGACGGATTCGTGCCGCGCACGTACGCCGTGGACACCGAGGAGCGGCCGCCGATGCGGGAGATGGCGGAGTACGCGGGCCGCCGGGTGGCGTGACGGAGCCACGTGACGGACACACGTTTGAGCGGGCGCGGGCCGGGCTAGGTTGGCCGCATGGCTTCTCAGGTACTCGTCGCCGCGAATCGCGGACCACTCTCGTACGCCCTCGCCACTGACGGAACGCTCAGCACCCGGCGCGGCGGGGGCGGTCTCGTCTCCGGCCTCTCCGCCGCCCTCGCGCAGCAGCCGGAGGCGCTGTGGATCTGCGCGGCCCTGTCCGAGGCCGACCGCGAGGCGGTCCGCCGGGGCGTCGCCGAGCCGGGTGTCCGGATGCTGGACATCGATCCCACGGTCTACGACGACGCGTACAACGGCATCGCCAACTCGGTGCTCTGGTTCACCCACCACCACCTCTACGACATCCCGCGCGAGCCGGTCTTCGACGCGCGCTTCCGGCGGCGCTGGGACTCGTACGTCGCCTACAACCAGGCCTTCGCGCAGGCCCTGGCCGAAGAGGCGGGCGAGGGGGCGTGCGTGCTGGTCCAGGACTACCACCTGGCCCTGGTGCCGGGCGCGCTGCGCGAACTGCGGCCCGACCTGCGGATCTCCCACTTCACGCACACGCCGTGGGCGTCGCCCGAATTCCTGCGCATGCTCCCCGACGACGTCCAGCGGCAGCTGCTGTGGGGGATGCTCGGGGCCGACCGGCTGGGCTTCCACACGGCGGAGTGGGCCTCCAACTTCATCAGCGGCTCGGCCATGGACGACGCGAGCGGCACCGCCAAGCCGTTCCTGCCGTACGGGGACGAGGAGCGCGGGGTCTGGCACAGCAGGGCCAGGGCGGACGGCCAGGGTCTCGAAGCGGAGCGGTTCACCGCCGCGACCCACTACCCCCTCGGCGTCGACGCGGACGACCTGCGCGCGCTCGCCCACCGGCCGGAGGTCGACGACAAGGTGGCGGCGCTGCGGGCGGAGGTCGGGGACCGCAAGGCGATCGTCCGCGTGGACCGCACCGAGCTGTCGAAGAACATCCTGCGCGGCCTGCTGGCGTACCGGGAACTGCTGATCACGTACCCCGAGTGGCGGGAACGGGTCGTCCACCTGGCCTCGGCGTACCCGTCCCGGCAGGACCTGAGGGTGTACCGGACCTACACGGCGTCGGTGCGGGAGCTGGCGGAGGAGATCAACGCCGAGTTCGGGACGGAGTCCTGGCAGCCGGTGCTGGTGTCCGTGGAGGACGACTTCGCGCGCTCGCTGGCCGCGTACCGGCTGGCGGACGTGGCGCTGGTGAACCCGGTGCGGGACGGGATGAACCTCGTCGCGAAGGAGATCCCGGTGGTGTCGGAGGCGGGCTGCGCGCTGGTGCTGTCCACCGGGGCCGGGGCGCACGAGGAGCTCGGCGGGGACGCGCTGACGGTGAACCCGTACGACGTCACGGCGACGGCCGAGGCCCTGCACGCGGCGCTGGCCATGCCGGAGGGGGAGCGGGCAGAGCGCACCAAGCGCCTGGCGGCGGCCTCGACGGCCCTCCCCCCGGCCCAGTGGTTCACGGCCCAACTGGCCGACCTCCAGGCCTGACGCTGCGGCGCCGTCTCCTGGGGCTCCGCCCCGGACCCCGCGCCTCGATCCCCCCCACGACTCCGTCTGGGGATACCCCCTGGCGGGGCTGAATCTGCCCGGCGGCGTCAGGCGCGGAGAGCGGTGGCCAGGGTGGCCAGGAAGGCGGCTACCGCCGACGGGCCCGGGAGGACGAGGTCGGCGCGGGCGGCCAGTTCGGGGACCTCCGCCGAGCCGCTGCACACCAGCAGCCCCGGCAGCCCGTCAGTGCGCCGCTTCTCCACGGCCGCGTACGCCGCGAGGTCACCGAGGTCGTCGCCGGCGTAGAGCACCGCCTCGGCGTCCCGTTCCACGAGGAACTCGCTCAGGGCGACGCCCTTGTCCATCCCGGGCGGCCTCAGCTCCAGCACGGCCCGGCCCGGTTCCACCATCAGCCCGTGCCGCGCGGCCAGCTCGGCCAGGGGTTCCCGCAGCGCCGCGAAGGCTGCTTCGGGGTCGGCCGCGCGCCGGGTGTGGACGGCCAGGGCCCGGCCCTTCTCCTCGATCCAGGTGCCGCGCCACGCGCCGATCGCGTCGAGGAATCCGGGCAGTTCGGCCCGAACGGCCGCGACCCCGGGGTGTTCGGCGGGGGCGGCCACGATTCCGGTGACGGCGTCCCACCGCTCGGCGCCGTAGTGGCCGAGGACGACCATGTGCTCCAGCCCCGGCACCCCCGCGAAGCCGCCGTACCGTACGGCGACCCCGGCCGGCCGGCCGGTGACCACGGCCACCGCCTCGACCTGGGGCGCGAGCGCGGAGAGGGCCGGTACGGCGTCCGGGTGCGCGCGCGCCTGGTCGGGGTCGGGGACGATGTCGGCGAGCGTGCCGTCGAAGTCGAGGGCGATGACGGCTCTGCGAGGTGTGCGCAGGAGGGCTTCAAGACCCTCGCGTCCGGCGGCGGTGACGGGCACGGGCATCGGCGGGTGGTGCGGGCGGCTCCCCATGGACCCGACCCTACCGGCGCCGTCCGGCCCCGCCCAGACCCCCTACCGCCGCGCGCGCTGCGCCTCGCGGATCCGGCGGAGGCGGTTGACCGTGCCCGGTGCGTGCTCCAGCGCCCGTGGATCGTCCATCAAGGCGTTCAGCAGCTGGTAATAGCGGACTGGGGGCATCCCCAGCCCTTCGCGTATGGCCCGCTCCTTGGCGCCGGGACCGGGCCAGGTGCGTCCCTCGTACGCGAGTACGGCGGCCTCGGTGGCCGTCAGCCGCCCGTCCACCTGCCCGTCGTCCGTCATACGGCCAGATTAACGCCGCCCACCGACACGCACCCGGCGCCCACCCGGGGGCCCGGCCCGCGTCCGCTCAGCGGGCCGCGTCCGCCTTGAGCGCCGACGTCGCGATCTCCTCCAGCACCTTCGCGGGCTGCCCGCCCGGCTGCACGACCTGCCCGATGTTCCCCTTGACGTCCTCGCTGACCCCGGCCCAGGACTTCTTGCCGACCGGGTACAGCCGGGCGGTCGGCAGGGCCGTCAGGAAGGTCTTCAGCTGCGTCGCCGAGGCGCCCGTGCTCGCCTCCATGGCCCGGTAACCGCTCGTCGTGGCCGGCAGCAGGTCGTACATGGTGGTGAACGCCGTCACGTTCTTCTCCGCGTACAGGTGGTCCAGGAACTTCCCGGACTCCTTCTTGTGGCCGTTCTTGAAGGCCATCACCCAGTCCGCGACGCCCATGGTGGAGTGGTCGGTCCCGTCGGCGGTCGGCATGGTGACCATGCCGAACTTCACGCCCTTGCCGGCGGCCTGCTTGAGGAGCGTGGGGTGGCCGTTGAGCATGCCCACCTCGCCCCGCGTGAAGGCGTCGAAGGCGGCCTGGCGGTCCAGCTTCCCCGGTTCGACGGGTCCGGTCAGCCCCTGCCCGACCATCTTGTCGCGCAGGAACTCGAAGGTCTTGACGTTCTCCGGGGAGTCGATCGCGTAGTTCTCCTCGATGTCGGTGTAGCCGCCACCGCCGGAGAGCATCCACATCATCGACTCGGCCTGGGCCTCCTCTCGGCCCAGCGGCAGAGCGAAGGGGGTGCGCACGCCCGCGCCCTTGAGCTTCTTGGCGGCCGCCTCCAGCTCCGCCCAGCTCTTGGGCTGCCAGGAGGAGGTCTTGGCGTCCTTGGGGATGACCCCGGCGTCGCCGAGCAGCTTCTCGTTGTAGAACAGCAGCCGGGTGCTGGCCACGAACGGCATCCCGTACTGGACCCGCTTGACCTTCCCGGCGTCCGCGAGCGGGCCCAGGAAGTCGGCTTCGGTCTTGACGGAGAGCAGCTCGTCGGTGGTGTAGAGCTGGCCCGCTTCCGCGTAGTCGGCGTAGGCGCCGATCTGCGCGATGTCGGGTGCCTTGCCGGCCTTGACCATCTCGGCGACCTTGGCGTCGACCTCGGACCAGGAGTAGACGCTGACCTCGACGTGGACGCCGGGGTTGTCCTTCTCGAAGCCGTCGGCGAGGGCCTTCCAGTAGGACGCGGAGGAGTTCTGCGGATTGTCCCCGTAGTCGGCCGCCACGACCCGCAGGGTCACCTCGTTGTCCCCGGTGACGCCCGTCAGGCTTCCGCAGCCGGTCAGCGTCACAGCGGTCAGGCACAGCGCGGCCCCGGTCGCGGCCAGGCTCAGGTAACGGCCCTTCACGGTTCTCGATCACCCCTTGTCGTACGTACGATTCGACGTAAGGTCTACACCACTTTGGCGGCTCGTCCACATCCGGATCCGCGCTCCGCCCGGACTGTGTCCGGACCGTATCCGGACCAGGTCCCGGATTTGTATGGCTGCTCAACAATCCCGTTCAATGGACTAGACCTTTCCCCGCCGAGCACGCGAGACTGTCCTCTGTGAAACCCGTGAAACACGTCATCGCCCTCGATGTGGGCGGCACCGGGATGAAGGCCGCCCTCATCGCCGAGGACGGAACCCTGCTGCACCAGGCGCGCCGCGCCACCGGCCGCGAGCGGGGCCCCGAGGCCGTCGTCGAGACGATCCTGCACTTCGCCTCCGAGCTGCTCGACCTCGGCCGCGAACGCTTCGCCGCGCCCGCCTCGGCCGCCGGAGTCGCCGTCCCCGGCATCGTCGACGCCGAGCGCGGGATCGCCGTCTACGCGGCCAACCTGGGCTGGCGCGACGTACCCATGCGCGAACTGCTCAGCACCCGCCTCGGCGGCATCCCGGTGGCCCTCGGACACGACGTACGCACGGGCGGGCTCGCCGAAGGCCGCATCGGAGCGGGCCGGGGCGCCGACCGCTTCCTGTTCGTCCCCCTCGGCACCGGCATCGCCGGAGCCATCGGCATCGCCGGCCGCATCGAGGCCGGCGCCCACGGCTACGCGGGCGAGATCGGCCACATCGTGGTCCGCCCCGGCGGCCCCGACTGCGGCTGCGGCCAGCGCGGCTGCCTGGAGACGCTCGCCTCCGCCTCCGCCGTCAGCCGCGCCTGGGCCGCCGCCTGCGGCGACCCGGGGGCGGACGCCGCGGACTGCGCCGTGGCCGTCGAGGCCGGCGACGCACGCGCCCGGGAGGTGTGGCTGGCCGCCATCGGCGCGCTCGCCGACGGGCTGGTCACCGCGATCACCCTGCTGGACCCGCGCGCGCTGATCATCGGTGGCGGGCTCGCCGAGGCGGGGGAAACCTTGTTCACACCACTACGGACGGCCGTCGAGGAACGCGTGACGTTCCAGCGGCTGCCCGAGATCGTGCCGGCGGCCCTCGGGGACACCGCCGGATGCCTGGGCGCAGGGCTGCTCGCCTGGGACCTACTCGCCACGGAGGTACCTGCCTGATGTCCGGAAGCGCACACAGCACCGTTCTCTCCGGCGCCAGGGTGGTGCTGCCCACGGGTACCGTCGCGAACGGCCGGGTCATCGTCGACGGCGAGCGCATCGCCGGCAGCGCCCCCGAGAGCGCCGGGACCGTCGACCTGTCCGGGCACTGGATCGTCCCCGGCTTCGTGGACATGCACAACCACGGCGGCGGCGGCGCCTCCTTCACCTCCGGCACCGCCGACGAGGTCCTCACGGGCGTACGGACCCACCGCGAGCACGGCACCACCACCCTCGTCGCCTCCACCGTCACCGGCGACCTGGACGAGCTGGCCCGGCGCGCCGGACTGCTGGCCGAGCTCACCCAGCAGGGCGAGATCGCCGGCATCCACTTCGAGGGGCCCTTCATCAACCCCTGCCGCAAGGGCGCGCACAAGGAGGACCTGCTGCGCGACCCCGACCCGGCCGAGGTCCGCAAGCTGATCGACGCCGCGCACGGCGCCGCCCGCATGTTCACCCTCGCCACCGAACTGCCGGGCGGGCTGGACTCCGTACGGCTCCTGGCCGAGCACGGGGTCATCGCCGCGATCGGCCACACGGACTCCACGTACGACCAGACGCGCGAGGCCATCGACGCGGGCGCGACCGTGGCCACCCACCTCTACAACGCCATGCCCGGCCTGGAGCACCGCGCCCCCGGCCCGATCGCGGCGCTGCTGGAGGACGAGCGGGTCACCGTCGAGCTGATCAACGACGGCACCCACCTGCACCCCGCGATGCTGGAGCTCGCCTTCCACCACGCGGGCGCGCACCGCGTCGCGCTGATCACCGACGCGATGGACGCGGCCGGCTTCGGCGACGGGACCTACCACCTCGGCCAGCTGGAGGTCGAGGTCAAGCAGGGCGTCGCCCGGCTCGTCGAGGGCGGCTCCATCGCCGGATCCACCCTGACCCTGGACACCGCCTTCAAGCGGTCGGTGACCATCGACCGGCTGCCCGTCGAGTCCGTGGTCCAGGCGATCTCCGCCAACCCCGCCCGGCTGCTCGGCCTCTATGACAAGGTCGGCTCGCTGGAGCCCGGCAAGTACGCCGACCTGGTCGTCCTCGACGCCGAGTTCGACGTCAAGGGCGTCATGCGGCGCGGCGAATGGATCGTCAGCCCGGTGCGCTGAGCGGCCCGATCGGCCGATCCCCCGTAAGAACTGCGGGTGGCCGGCCCGCGGGACTGGGCGGGCCGCGCCTGCGTTTGGCATGATCCCGGCACATACCAAGACCGGGACTGACCATGATCCTCACCGTGACGCTCAACACCGCCCTCGACGTCACCCACCGGGTGCCGCGACTGCGCCCGCACACCTCCCACCGGGTCACCGGTGTCACCGAACGCCCCGGCGGCAAGGGCCTGAACGTCGCCCGGGTGCTCGCCGCCCTCGGCCACGAGGTCACGGCGACGGGCTTCGCGGGCGGCCTGGCCGGCGCGGTCGTGCGCGAGCTGCTCACCGGCTCCCCCGGGGTCGTGGACGCCCTGGTCCCCTGCGCGGGCACCACCCGCCGCACCGTGGCCGTGGTCGACGAAAGCACCGGCGACACCACGCAGTTCAACGAGCCCGGCCCGCACATCCGCCCCGCCGAGTGGTCGGCGTTCCTCGCGCGCTACGCCGAACTGGTCGCCGGAGCCCGCGCGGTGGCCCTGTGCGGCAGCCTGCCGCCCGGCGTGCCGGTCGGGGCGTACGCGGTCCTCGTACGGGCGGCCCGCGCGGCCGGCGCCCCCGTCCTGCTGGACACCGGCGGCGAGGCCCTGCGCCGCGGCATCGCCGCCCGGCCGGAGATCATCAAGCCGAACGCCGCCGAACTCGCCGAACTGACCGGCTCCCGCGACCCGCTCCCCGCCACCCACGACGCCCGCCGCCGGGGCGCCCACGCGGTGGTCACCTCCCTGGGCCCGGACGGCCTGCTCGCCGCCACCGCCGAGGGCACCTGGCAGGCGACCCCGCCGCGGACCCTGACCGGCAACCCCACCGGCGCGGGCGACTCCGCCGTCGCGGGCCTCCTGTCGGCCCTGACGGAGGGCCTGGACTGGCCGGCCCGCCTCACCCGCGCCGTGGCGCTCTCGGCGGCCACGGTGCACGCCCCGGTGGCGGGAGAGTTCGACCCCCGCACCTATGAGGAGGTACGAGGGTCGGTGAAGGTCACAGCTGCCGGCTAGGGCCTCAGCCCTGTTCGAGCCACAGCTTGTCGATGTTGACGTTGCACTTGTTGCCCGCCTCGCACGACATCTTGATCGTGTTGGTGCCCTTGCCGAGGGTCACCTGGCCCCAGGTGGTCTGCCAGCCCTTCTCCCAGTCGCCCTTGGGCGAGTTGGCGAAGTTCCGCATGCTCAGCGGCGAGCTGTTGGGCTTGCCGTTCACGGCCAGGGTGGCGTTGGCCTCCTCGCCCGGGATGCCGAACCGGACGTAGAACCTGTACGTGCCGGCCTTCGGGACGTCCAGGGTCCAGGTCAGCGCCGCACCGGGCTGGTTGAAGGAACCGACGTACTGGCCGCCCGAGCTCGTCGCGCCCGGCACCGTGCTGTCCAGCTTCGCGCCACCGGTGAGCACCATGCCCGCGCCGGCCGCCTCGCCCTTCGGCAGCGGGGCCTGCGAGGGCTCCGGGGAGCCGCTCGGCTTCGGGGACGTCGACTGCTGCGGGGGCGCGGACTGCTGCTGGTTCTGGCCGGCCTGGTTCTCGCCGCCCTTGTCCTCGTCCTTGTTGCCGAAGGCCATCGCCGCGCCGATCCCGATCGCGACCGCGCCGACCACCGCGACGGCCGCGATGAGCAGCCCGCGGCGGCTGGAGCCACCGCCGCCGCCGTGACCGCCGCCCGGGGGCGGGATCTGCTGGGTGTGCGACTGCGGGGACTGCTGCTGCGGGACGCCGTACCCGCCGCCCTGGAGCGCCTCGGGAGCCTGGTACTGGGCCTGAGGCTGGTTCGGGGGCTGCTGGGGGCCCGGCTGGTACGGGACGGGGCCGCGCTGGCCGCCGTACGTCCGCTCGCCTACCGTGCGCACCTGGTTGTACGAGGTACGGGGGACTCCTGGCTGTACGCCGGGCTGACCACCGCCCGTCGGGCCGGGGTAGCCGTATCCACCGCCCTGTCCGGGCGGGGTGGCTCCGGCGGCCTGGCCGTCCGCGTAGAGGTAGCCGAACGGGTCATCGTCCTCGGGCTGGTTCGCCCCTCCGTGCGGGCCGTTGTTCGCGGGCGTCGTCATCGCAGGTCACTCCTTTCGACCCACGGGAGCCTACCCCGAACACGTGCGCCCACGAGCGGCCGATCAGCTCAGCCCGCCCTGCGGTGGGCCTTGGAACGGGACCTCTTCTCGATGTACATCCGCTGGTCGGCGGAGCGCAGCACCTCGTCCGCGGACATCCCGCAACTCGCCCAGCCGATCCCGAAACTCGCTCCTACCCGTACCGCACGGCCGTCCACGCGGATCGGCGGGATGATCGCGCCCCGCAGCCGGACGGCCAGGTCGGCGGCGTCGGCCGCCCCCAGCCCGTCGGCAAGGACGACGAATTCGTCACCACCCAGCCGAGCGACGGTGTCACCGTCCCTGACGCACGTCGACAGCCTCCGGGCGACCTCGATCAGGACCGCGTCGCCCGTGTGGTGCCCGAACCGGTCGTTGATCGACTTGAAGCCGTCGAGGTCGCAGAAGAGGACCGCGAGCCCCTTCGTCCCGTCGTCGACGTCCGTGGCGGGCGCGACGGTGTGCACGTGGTGGTCGTACGGGCCGTCGGCCGGACCGGAGAGCGCGCCGGGGAACTCGAAGGACTCGGGGCCGGGCGCCTGCCCCGGAAGCGGCAGTCCCGGGGGGCCGTACGGGCCGACGAGGGCATCGGGCTGAAAGCCGTGCTCCGCGGCACCACCCGCCCCCGGCCGCGCCTCGAAGGCCGCGTCCAGCACCTCCACGGCCGTGGCCCGCACGGACTGGGGTCTGCGGCACAGCCGCGCCCCCAGCCGCGAGCGCAGCTCGGCGCTGTTGGGCAGGCCGGTCAGCGAGTCGTGGCTGGCCCGGTGCGCGAGCTGGAGCTCGTGCCGCTTGCGCTCCTCGATGTCCTCGACGTGCGTGAGCAGGAAACGGGGTCCGTCGGCGGCGTCCGCGACCACCGAGTTGCGCAGCGAGACCCATACGTACGTGCCGTCGCGCCGCCCGAGGCGCAGCTCGGCCCGCCCGCCCTCCGCGGACGTGCGCAGCAGGGTCCCGATGTCCTCGGGGTGGACGAGGTCGGAGAAGGAGTAGCGGCGCAGCACGGAGGCGGGCCGGCCGAGCAGTCGGCACAGCGCGTCGTTGGTGCGCAGCAGGCGGCCGTGCTGGTCGCCACCCATCTCGGCGATGGCCATGCCGCTGGGCGCGTACTCGAAGGCCTGGCGGAACGACTCCTCGCTGGCGCGCAGGGCCTGCTGCTCGCGCTCCAGCCGGACCAGGGCCCGCTGCATGTTCGCGCGCAGCCGCGCGTTGCTGATCGCAATCGCGGCCTGGAAGGCGTACATCTGGAGCGCTTCACGCCCCCAGGCGCCGGGGCGGCGCCCGTTGCGGGGTCTGTCCACCGAGATGACACCCAGAAGTTCCCCGCCCGTCGCATACATGGGGGCATAGAGCCGGTCCTCGGGGTGCCACTCGTCCTCGAAGCGCGGATCGGGGCCGTCCGTGTGCCACTGGGGGACGTCGTCCTCGAGCAGGACCCAGCCCTCGGAGTGCGGGATGAAGCGGAGCCCGTCCCAGTTCTCGCCCATCGTCAGCCGGCGTTCCCAGGAGGCCCGCGAGCCGACGCGGCCGGTGATCAGAGCCTCGGCGGCGGAGTCGCCGGCGAAGGCGGCGACGACGAGATCGCCGTCAGGGCGTACGAGGTTGACACAGGCGAGTTCGTAGCCGAGGCCCACGACGATGCCGTCCACGACGGTCTGCAGAGTGTCCGCCAGGCTCCGGGCCGTATTGAGCTCGGCCACCACCCGGTGGAGCTGCCGCAGGGTCGCAAGACGGACGTACGGCTCCGACTCGGTCTCCATTGCTCGCTCTCCCCGAGACCTCGACAGCAACTCCAGGTTTGTCATCGGCGGTTCGTTGCGGTGTCCCGTCCACTGAATCACAGTGAGCTGTGCGGCAGGTACACAGGGTCAACAAATCTTGGCCTCTGTGACTCAAGTCACATGAGATGAATAACGGCCCGCAGAGGGCGGCTCAGGGGATGGGAGCGCTCCCTGCACTTCCCGCCAGCGAACGGTACGCCCGGGCCTAGGCCGAGGGGCGGGGACGCGGCTCGGACCAAGGCCCGATGTGCGGCGCACAGCCGCGAGACTAGCGTTCGCAGCGTGCCGAAGACGACCCCCGCAACCGCCCCGATCCCCGCCGCCGTCCCGGCCCCGGCCGCCGTCCTGGCCTCCGCGGGTGACAGCACCCCTCATCCTGAAGGGGTGAGCAACGACGAGTTCCGGACTGCCATGTCCCGGCTGGCGGCGGGCGTGTGCCTGATCACCGCGCAGGAGCCCCCCTTGAGCGCCGACGGCCGGCGCGGCGAGGACGTCGGCATGACGGCGACCGCCTTCATGTCGGTGTCCCTGGACCCGCCGCTGGTCCTGGTGAGCCTGCGCGAGGGCTCCCGTATGGACGATCTGCTGGCGGAACAGCCGCTGTGGGGGGTCTCCGTCCTCGCCGACAACCAGCTCCAGGTCGCGGGCCGCTTCGCGATGAAGGGCCGGATCAGCGACCGGCTGCTGTTCGAGGGCCTGTCCTACGTACGCGGCCCGGTCTGCGACGCCCCGCTGCTGACCGGCGCCCTGGCCACCCTGGAGTGCCGCACCGAGTCCCGCGTGGTGGCCGGCGACCACACCCTGGTCATCGGCCGCGTCCTGACCTCCGCCCTGCCGACCCCGGACGCGCCGCCCCTGACGTACTTCCGCGGCCGCTACCGCCACCTGGCCTCGTAAGGACCCGCCAAGGGGACCTACCAGTCGCGGGCCGTACGGCCCCGCTTCGTCTCGCCGCGCGCCTTCTTCTCCCGCAGCCGCCGCTCGTTGATCCCCCGGGGGATCTTCGTCGCGCGGCGCGCCTTCGGCGGCGGGGCCGTGGCCTCCGCCAGCAGCGAGGTCAGCCGTACCAGCGCCATCTCGCGGTTGCGCAGCTGCGAGCGGTGCTCGGAGGCCCGTACCGTCACCACGCCGTCGACCAGCCGCGACGCGAGCCGCTCCAGCGCCCGCTCCCTCCACACCTCCGGCAGCGCCTTGGTCGCCCCGAGGTCGAAGAGCAGCTCGACACGCGAGTCGGAGGTGTTCACGTGCTGCCCGCCCGGCCCGGAGGAACGCGAGAACCGCCAGGCGAGCTCCCCCTCGGGGAGCGCGACCGAACCACGGATGACATGAGGACCAGGCATGGCCCTATGATCGGCCCCCGCCGCGCCCTCGTCACCCGCATTTACGAAGGGGCCGCCGGATACCCCGAGGGGCTGGAACCTACTCGCCCCCTCCCGGCGTTAAGAAGAACAGCGGTAACTTGGCCACACATCGCGGTCATGCGACGAGGAAGGGACACCAGTCAAAATGGCAGTAAGCCTGTCCAAGGGCGGAAACGTCTCGCTTTCCAAGGAGGCCCCCGGCCTCACGGCCGTCACCGTCGGCCTCGGCTGGGACGTCCGTACGACGACCGGTGTCGAGTTCGACCTGGACGCGTCCGCCATCGCGGTCAACCCGACCGGCAAGGTGGTCTCCGACGGCCACTTCGTCTTCTTCAACAACAAGTCCACCCCGGACCAGACCATCGTGCACACCGGTGACAACCGCACCGGTGAGGGCGCGGGCGACGACGAGGCCATCAACGTCAACCTCGCCGGCCTGCCGGCCGATGTCGACAAGATCGTCTTCCCGGTCTCGATCTACGACGCCACGAACCGCAGCCAGAACTTCGGCCAGGTCCGCAACGCGTACATCCGCGTCGTGAACCAGGCCGGCGGCGCCGAGATCGCCCGCTACGACCTCTCCGAGGACGCCGCCACCGAGACCGCCATGGTCTTCGGCGAGCTCTACCGCAGCGGCGCCGACTGGAAGTTCCGCGCCGTCGGCCAGGGCTACGCCTCCGGCCTCTCCGGCATCGCGCAGGACTTCGGCGTCAACATCTGATCGCGGCCGTGTCTCACGGCTGAGACCACCGCCGGTGAAGCCCCCTCCCGTCCGGGACGGGGGCTTCACCGCCGTCCAGCCGCTGGACCTCGCCGGTCACAGCATTAGGGAGCGGTCGGCCGGCGCTCCCCGTACAACCAGACGTCCCAGACCTTCTTCAGGTCGTGGCCCGTCCGCTGCTGCGCGTACGCGGTGAAGTCGGCCGTGCTCGCGTTCCCGTGCCGGTGGTCGGCGGCCCAGCCACGCAGCAGGTCGAAGAACTTCTCGTCGCCCACCTCCTGCCGGATCCGGTGCAGCACCATCGCGCCCCGGCCGTACACCGGCGGCTCGGAGATGTGCTCGGGACCGGGCGGCGCGGCCGGCGGGAAGGCGTACCAGTCGGAATCCGCGTGCTCGTCGACCGAGGTGTCACCGGCCAGGTAGGCCTCGAACCGCCGCTGCGCGCTCGCTCCGCCGTGCTGCTCCAGCCACAGCCACTCGGCGTACGTGGCGAAACCCTCGTTGAGCCACATGTCCTTCCAGGACTTCGGCGAGACCGAGTTGCCGAACCACTGGTGGGCCATCTCGTGCAGCACGAGCTGCTCGTTCGGCGCGCCGGAGTAGACCGGTTTGGTCTGCGTCTCCAGCGCGTAGCCCAACGTCCCGCCCGGCACCACGATCGCGCCGGCGCTGCCGAAGGGGTACGGGCCGAACGTGGCGCTCCCCCACTCCACCATCTGCGGCATCCGCGCCAGCGCGGCCGCGCTCCCGGCCGCCTCCTCGGGCATCACCGCGTTGTAGACGGGGACACCGGACGCGGTCCGCCCGGTGGTCACCTTGAACTTCCCGATGGCGACGACGGCCAGGTAGCTCGCCATCGGCTCCGGGCTGTGCCACGCGAACGCGGTCTGCCCGTCCTCCACGTCGCGGCGGGAGCGCAGTTCTCCGTTGGAGACCGCCTCGTAGCCCTTCGGCACGGTGAGCGTGATGTCGTAGGCGGCCTTGTCACTGGGGTGGTGGTTGCCGGGGAACCAGCTCATCGACCCGACCGGCTCGCCGACCGCGACCGCGCCGTCCTCCGTGGCGATCCAGCCCTCCTCGGAACCGTCCCGGTCCACGATCGGCTCCGGACGGCCGGTGTAGTCGACCTCCGTACGGAAGACCTCGCCCTTCTTCACGTCCTCGGCCGGGCGCACCGTCAGCTCGTCGCCGGTGCGGTTGAACCGGGCGTCGGCGCCCTCCACGTCCACACCCTCGACCCTGAGCCCGCTGAGGTCGAGGTTGAAGGAGCTGAGCCCCTGCTCGGCACGGGCGGTGATGACCGCCGTACCGTGCAGCAGTCCGTCGGCGGGATCGTAGGCGAGGTCCAGGTCGTAGTGCTCGACCTGGTAGCCGCCGTTGCCCGCGCGGGGGAAGTAGGGATCACGCAGCCCGGACGCACCGGGCCGCCCCCGCACCGGGTCACCCGTACATCCCGTGGTGAGGAGGAGGGCGGCAAGGGCAGGGGCGGCGAGTCGGACGAGCGCGCGGAGTTCCACGCGGCCGATCCTAAGCGGGCGCCCCGGACGGGGGGCGGGGTACGACTACTGGGCGAGGGCCTCGACACCGGCCTTGGCGAACTTCTCGTCCAGGTCACCGCTCGGGGCGCCGGCGACGCCGATGCCGGCGACCGGGGCGCCGTTGGCCTGTACCGGGGCGCCGCCACCGAGGAAGAGGGTGCCCGGGATGTCCTTCAGGTTCGGGGTCTGGGCGAGGCGGCCCGCGAGCACCGAGGTCGGGGCGTTCCAGGACACGGCGGTGAAGGCCTTGCGCTCCGCCGACTCGTACGACTGCGGGCCCGCGCCGTCGCCGCGCAGGGTGACGATGGTGTTGCCGTTGCGGTCCACCACCGCGACCGTCACCTTCTGGTTCTCCTTCTCGGCGGCCTGGAGCGCGGCCTGGGCGGCGCGGGTGGCGGCGTCGATGGTGAGGTGGGTCGAGGTGGTGAAGTTCCTGTCGTCGGACTTCTTCGCCACGGGCGTGGCGCTCGCGCTGACGGCACCGAAGGTCCCGGCGCCGAGGGCGACGGCGAGGGCGGTACCGGTGAGAACGCGGGTGCGGGTCTTCATGTCTGCTCCAGGTGGTCATCGGCTCGACTGGCTGCTCCAAGCCTCGGCCCGAAATCCACCCCACCCCGTCGCCGTACCGGCTCCCAACGGCTACCGCACCGGTTGACCCCAGGGTCATCCGATCGGTCGATGCGCCGCCCACACCTCGTCGTATTGGCTGGTCAAAGGCCGCCCTACTCTGAACCCAGGGCCGGGACCGGAACCGACCCCCGCCCCCGGCACCGGCACCGGACGGGGACCCGGACCCGGACCACCCGTGCCCCGCCCCCGCCCGGCACCGGACCACCCGCACCCCGCCCGGCCAGGGCAAGGGCACCACCGATCCCCAGGAGCCCCCCGGTGAGCCACCTCCCGCGGCCACACCCCTCGACCGACCCCGACACCCGCGCCCTGGCCGCCGTCATGCACACGGCGTTCTTCCTCCTCCTCGGCGCCTCGGTGGCCCGGTTCCTCCTGCGCCATCCCGGCGAACCCCGCACCCCGTGGATCATCGCCCTCAGCATCACCCTGGCCCTGCTCTACGTCCTCGGCCCCGCCGTCGGCGCCACGCGCACCCCGCCCGGCCAGCGGCAGCCGTCCACCCCCACCCTGCGCCACGCGCTCTGGCTCGGCCTGGTGGTCGCCACCTGGGTGGTCCTGGTCGTCCTCGCACCGAGCTTCGCCTGGTGCGCCGTACCGCTCTTCTACACGGCCCTGCGCACCCTGCCCCCACGGGCCGCGATCGTCCTCGTCGCCCTGTTCACCGTCTTCGTCGTGGCGGCCCAGCTCAAGCTCTCCACCGACTTCGACCCCAACCTCCTCCTGGCCCCACCCGCCGTCGCCGCCCTCGCCACGGCCGTCTTCATCCACATGGAGCGCCAGGCCCAGGCCCAGCGCGCGCTGATCGACGACCTGATCCGCACCCGGCGCGAGCTCGCCGCCACCGAGCGCCGCGAAGGCACCCTCGCCGAACGGCAACGGCTGTCCATGGAGATCCACGACACCCTGGCCCAGCACCTCTCCAGCCAGCAGATGCTGCTCCAGGCCGCCGACCGCACCTGGGACAGCGACCCGGACACCGCCCGCGCGCACATCCGTACCGCCACCGGCATCGCGGCGCGCGGCCTGGCCGAGGCGCGGCGGCTCGTGCACGACCTGGCCCCGCCCGAGCTGGAGAACGGCGCCGGTCTCGCCGACGCCCTGCGCGCCCTTGACGCCGGCCCGGACATCGAGGTCCGCTTCCACCTGGAGGGCGCCCCGGTCACGCTCCCCGACCGCACCGAATCGGCCCTCCTGCGCATAGCCCAGGGCGCGCTGGCCAACATCCGCGAACACTCCGGCGCCCGTACGGCCGCACTCACCCTCAGCTTCCTGGGCGACCAGGTGGTGCTGGACATCGCGGACGACGGCGAAGGGTTCACCGAACCCCGCGGCGCCGCCACCACCCCCTCCGACCGCGGTCACGGCCTCCCGGCGATACGGGCCCGCGTCCGCCAGCTCGGGGGCACCCTGACCATCGAATCCACCCCGGGCGAGGGCACCGTCCTCTCGGCCGCGATCCCCCTGGAGCCCACGGGATGACGACGATCCTCCTCTGCGACGACCACGTGGTGGTCCGCGCCGGACTGCTCGCGCTCCTCGGCAGCGAGCCGGACATCGAGGTGCTCGGCGAAGCTGGCAGCGGCGAGGAGGCCGTCGCCCTGGCCGCCAAACTCCGTCCGGACGTCGTCCTGATGGACCTCCAGCTGGGCGAGGGCATCGACGGCGTCGAGGCCACCCGCCGCATCACGGCGCTCCCCGACCCCCCGCACGTCCTGGTCCTGACCACGTACGACACGGACGCGGACATCACCCGGGCCATCGGCGCGGGCGCGACCGGCTACCTCCTCAAGGCGGAACGCCCGGAGGAACTGTTCGCCGCCATCCACTCGGCGGCGGCGGGCCGCACGACGCTCTCCCCGCCGGTGGCCAGCCGCGTGATGGCCCACATGCGCGGCACCCGCCCCACCCTGACGGACCGCGAACTGGACATCCTGGGCCAACTGGCCCGCGGCCTCGGCAACCGCGACATCGCCCGCGCCCTGTTCATCAGCGAAGCCACGGTCAAAACCCACCTGGGCCGCATCTACGACAAACTCGGCGTCGACACCCGCGCGGGCGCGGTCTCGGTGGCCAAGGAACAACGGCTCCTCCCGTCTTGACGCGCCCCTCGCACGACTCGGCCCCGAGGGGCCTCCCCGGCTTCGCGCCGCTGCGCCGGACTCCGTCCGTCGGCCAGCCGGGCGGAAGCCCGAGCCGGTCCCGCTGTCGACTCCCCAGCTCCCCCCGGCCCCTCCTGGGGCCCCTCCCAGCGGTGGCTGGGGGAGTGTGAGGCGCGGGTCCGGGGCGGAGCCCCGGGGAACGGGGGCAGGGCGGGGCGGGGAGCAGCGCCGCACAGCGGGACCCCAGCCACCGACACCCGCCCGGCACCCCCGCAGGGGCAGGGCGGGGCGGGGAGCAGCGCCGCGCAGCGGCACCCCAGCCACCGACACCCGCCCGGCACCCCCGCAGGGGCCCGGCATGACACCATCACCTACGTGCTCGACATCGGCTACTCCCTCTCCCGGCGCTTCCCGGACCCCCCGCAGACCGACTACCGCTCCGCGGACGTCCGGACCCTGCGCCACGACCTGTTCTGCGGTGACGTCTACCTCGCCGACACCGACAAGGACCGGGAAGTATCCACAGCCTGGGGATGGGTGCCCGTACTCGACTTCGCCTGGGCGCTCTGCGACATCGTCGAGCAGCTCGACCAGGACCCGCGCGGCAGCCGCTCCGCGAACCGCCAGTACGCCGAACTCGACTTCACCGAGTCCAGCGACCGGATGCTCTTCCAGCGCCGCTTCGGCTGGGTCGACATCGAGGCGGACTGGATGGCACCCGAGGACGAGCCGCTGACCTTCAGCCACCGCCTCCTGCGCCGCGAGGCGCGCGACTTCCTGCACGACCTCATCGCGGACCTCGTCGACATGCACGACGGCCTCGCCGACAACCCGGTCATCTGGACGCTCCAGTCCCGCTTCCCCCGCGTCCCGGCCTAGCCCGGCCGGCCCGGCACCTACCCCACCACCCGCACCCCCATCCGCGCCGCCAGCGCCGGTGCCAGGTCGAACAGCTGCGCCGGGCTGATCACGGCCCCGGCCAGCGACTCCACCCCGCGCGCGATCCCCAGCTCGGCCGCCTCCCGTAGATCCACATCCGTCATCCGTACGCCGCTGAAGTCGACTCCGCGCATCGTGCAGTCCCGGAACTCCACCCGCTCCAGCACCGCGCCCCCGAAGTCCGGCTCCACCAGCACGCAGCCCTCGAAGACCACGTCCTTCAGTCGTGCCTCCCGCAGGTTCAGGTAGTCGATCTTGCCGCCCTGTACGAGGACCCGCTCCAGCACCGCCCCGTGCATCTGCACCCCGCCCAGCCGGGCCTCCCGCAGCTCCACGTCCCGCAGCGAGGCACCGGACAGGTCCGTCCCCACCCCCCGGACGCCCTCGATCACCGTGTCCATGAACCGCGCCTTCGCCAGCCCGGCCTCGTCCAGCGCGCACCGCCGCAGCGCGCAGTCCATGAACCGCGCCCCGACCCCCTCCTGCCCCACCAGGTCGAGATCCGCGAACTCCAGCCCGTCGTAGTCCCCGTCCGGCTCCAGCTCGCCGCCCTCCCACGCCGCCAGCTCCGGCAGCCGCACCTGCGGCCGCCGCGCCGCCTTCACCGCCCGCTCCTGCCCGTTTCGCACCATTCCCCCATCCTGACGCACCCCACTGACAACGCCCCTTGACCTCAACCACGGTTGAGCCCCGAGGCTCACGTCATGAACACCATGACCACCATGAACGCCGTCCGCCTCCACGCCTTCGGCCCCGCGGAGAACCTCTCCTACGAGACCGCCCCCGCCCCCGTCCCCGCCGCGGGCCAGGTCCGGATCGCGGTGGCCGCCGCCGGTGTGCACCTCCTGGACACCGCGCTGCGCCAGGGCGACAAGGGCCCCGCCCCCGCCCTCCCCGAACTCCCCACCATCCCGGGCCGCGAGGTCGCCGGCACCGTCGACGCCCTGGGCCCCGGCACCGACCCGAGCTGGCTCGGCCGCCAGGTCGTCGCCCACCTCGGCTTCGCCCCCGGCGGCTACGCCGAGTACGCCGTCACCGACGCCCACCGCCTGCACGCCGTCCCGCCCGGCCTCGACCCCGCCGAGGCAGTCGCCATGATCGGCACCGGCCGCACCACCCTGGGGATCCTCCAGTTCGCCGACCTCGGACCGGACTCCGTCGCCCTCGTCCCCGCCGCCGCGGGCGGCATCGGCACCCTGCTCGTCCAGTACGCCAAGAACGCCGGCGCCACCGTCGTCGCCCTCGCCGGCGGCCCGGCCAAGACCGCGCGGGCCGCCGCCAACGGCGCCGACCTCGCCCTCGACTACACCGCGCCCGGCTGGACCGACACCGTCCGCGCCCACTACCCCGACGGCGCCACCGTCCTCTTCGACTCGGTCGGCGGCGCCACCGCCCGTACCGCCCTCGGCCTGCTCGCCCCCGGCGCCCGCCACCTCGTCTTCGGCTGGTCCGGCGGCCCGCTCGACCTCACCGACACCGAACGCGCCGAGCTCACCGCCCGCGGCATCACCACCCGCGGCGTCCTCGGCCCCGCCATGCTCGAAGCCGTCGGCGCCCCCGACCCGCTCCGCGTCCTGGAAACCCGCGCCCTCGCCGAAGCGGCCACCGGCCGCCTGCGCCCCGCCCTCCAGCGCTACCCGCTCGCCGAAGCCGCCGCCGCCCACCACGCCCTGGAGACCCGCGCCACCACGGGCAAGGTCGTCCTGGAACCCTGAACCCCTACGCCCTACGCGGCCCCGTCCCCGGCCCCCAGCCGCGCCAGCGCCCCGTCCGTCAGCCGGTACGCCGACCACTCCTCCTGCGGGCGCGCACCCAAGGCCTCGTAGAAGGCGATCGTCGGCTCGTTCCACTTCAGCACCGACCACTCCAGCCGCTCGTACCCCCGCTCCACGCACGTCCGCGCCAGCTCCGCCAGCAGTGCCTTCCCGTACCCGCCCCCGCGCGCGCCGGGCCGTACGTACAGGTCCTCCAGATAGATGCCGTGCACCCCGCGCCACGTCGAGAAGCTCAGGAACCAGACCGAGAAGCCGACCACCTCCCCGTCCTCCGTCTCCGCCACGTGCGCGTAGACCGCCGGCCGCACCCCGAACAGCGCCTCGCGCAACTGCTCCTCGGTGGCGCGCGCCTCGTGCGGCACCTTCTCGTACTCGGCAAGCTCGCGGATCATCGCCCGGATGGCGGGGACGTCGGCGACTTCGGCGCTACGGATCATCCCCGCACCCTAAGACGCCCGCCCCTGGACACCCCCGCACACCCCCTGTACCAACTCCCCCATGACGATCAACGGCGGCATCTCCTTCTGGTACGCGACGGACACCACCGGCCCCCCGCCCCCGCGCGCCCCCCTCACCGGCGACGCCACGGCCGACGTCGTCATCGTCGGCGGTGGCTACACCGGCCTGTGGACCGCCTACTACCTCAAGCGGTCCGCACCCGACCTCCGCGTCACCGTCCTGGAGCAGAAGTTCTGCGGCTACGGCGCCTCCGGCCGCAACGGCGGCTGGCTCTACAACGGCATCGCCGGCCGCGACCGCTACGCCGCCCTGCACGGCCACCGGGCCGCCCTCCGCCTCCAGCAGGCCATGAACGACACCGTCACCGAGGTCATCGACACCGCCGCCAAGGAGGGCATCGACGCCGACGTCCACCGCGGCGGCGTCCTCGAAGTCGCCCGCACCCCCGCCCAGCTCAGCCGCCTCAAGGCCTTCCACACCGCCGAACTCGGCTTCGGCGAGAGCGACCGCGAGTTCTACGACGCCCCCGCCACCCGCGCCCGCATCGCCATCGCCGACGCCGTCGGCTCCAGCTGGACCCCGCGCGGCGCCCGCATCCACCCGCTGAAGCTCGTCAAGGGCCTCGCCGCCGCCTGCGAACGCCTCGGGGTCGTGATCCACGAGTCCACCCCCGTCACCGAGGTCGCCCCGCGCCGCGCCCTCACCCCCTACGGCACGGTCCGCGCCCCGTACGTGCTGCGCTGCACGGAGGGCTTCACCGCCGCCCTCAAGGGACACAAGCGCACCTGGCTGCCGATGAACTCGTCGATGATCGCCACGGCCCCGCTGTCCCCGGAGACCTGGGCCGCGCTGGGCTGGTCGGGGCACGAGGTGGTCGGCGACATGGCCCACGCCTACATGTACGCCCAGCGCACCGCCGACGACCGCATCGCGATCGGCGGCCGCGGGATCCCGTACCGCTTCGGCTCGCGCACGGACCACGACGGACGCACCCAGCCCGCCACCATCGCCGCCCTGACCACCCTCCTGACGTCCTTCTTCCCCCAGCTCACCGGCACGGAGATCACCCACGCCTGGTCGGGCGTCCTCGGCGTCCCCCGCGACTGGTGCGCCACCGTCACCCTGGACCGCACGACGGGCCTCGGCTGGGCCGGCGGCTACGTCGGCTCCGGCGTCGCCACCGCCAACCTCGCGGCCCGCACCCTGTGCGATCTGGTCCTGGAGAACGACACGGAGCTGACGACCCTCCCCTGGGTCGACCACCGCGTCCGCCGCTGGGAGCCGGAACCCTTCCGCTGGCTCGGCGTCCAGGCCCTCTACGCCGCCTACCGCGAGGCCGACCGCCGGGAGACGGCCACCCACCGCCCGACGACCACCCCCCTGGCCCGCCTGGCCAACCGCATCTCGGGCCGCCACTGACCCACACAAAAAGGCCCCGGGCGATCGCCCGGGGCCTGCCACTTCTCTACGAATCCCCGAGCCAAAAAGCCTCTGACCTGGGATGGAGCCTCCTGTCGGATTCGAACCGACGACCTACGCATTACAAGTGCGTTGCTCTGGCCGGACTGAGCTAAGGAGGCATGACCCGACCCGCAAACCCGCTGCGCGCGGAGCCGCCATCACTCTACACAGCGCCCGATTCCCCGAGCCATCACATTGAACCGCCATCCGCCCGCCGAACGGTCAGTCCCCCGCCGGGTATCCGATCCGGGACACCGCGCCCGCCAGGGCGGCCAGGTCCGCCGCCGGATTCAAGGCCTTGACCACCGGTTCCGTGAGGGGGTTGAGGGCGAAGACGTGGCGGACGGCATCGATGTCGACGGGCCGCTCGTGGTAGTCCTCGGCGAAGTCGCGGTACGCCTCCGGTGTGCCGGCCACCAGGACCCCGAAGAGGTCGTCCGCGCCGTCGGCGTAGCCGTACGGGTCGTCGGCGGGGCACTCCACCGGGCCCGTACGCCACGCCCCGTCCCCCGTCTCCCGCCAGAACACCACCGTCGCGCGCGGCACCGGACACCCGCCGTCGTCGTCGCAGAACGCCGGCTCCGTCACGTACGGCCGGAACACCTCCGGCACCGCGTCCACCAGCCCCGGCCAGACCTCCATGTCGTCGTCGCCGTACGGGCTCATCGAGGACTCGTGGGCGAAGCCGCGCGCGTAGGCGCCCGCCGGGGAGAAGACGATGGCGTAGTCGTCGCCCGAGCCGTTCTCCATGAGGGCGCACTGCTCGGTGTCGGACCAGGCCGCGTCGTACGTGAAGTAGGCGTAGGAGGAGTCCATCACCGCCTCCAGCACGGCCAGCGCCCGGCAGCGGTCGCGCAGGGTGGTGATGTCGGGCAGGGCGGGGAGGATGTCGTAGACGCTCACGCCCCGCATGGAACCACCCCGCACCGACAATCGCGGCCGCCCGGGTGCTGACAGAAGTCCCGGTTCCCGGTAGCGTCGGGCGGAAGTCCCGTCACTGGACTAGACCCATTCTCCTTCCACTCGGATCGTCCGGCACGTTCCTGCCGGTAGAAGGGATCCATCACCATGGCTTCTGTCACCTTCGACAAGGCGACCCGGCTGTACCCCGGCGGCGACAAGCCCGCCGTCGACCAGCTGGAGCTGGAGATCGAGGACGGCGAGTTCCTCGTCCTCGTCGGCCCCTCCGGCTGCGGCAAGTCCACCTCCCTGCGCATGCTCGCGGGCCTGGAGGACGTCAACGGCGGTTCCATCCGCATCGGCGAGCGCGACGTCACGCACCTGCCGCCCAAGGACCGGGACATCGCGATGGTGTTCCAGAACTACGCGCTCTACCCGCACATGTCCGTCGCCGACAACATGGGCTTCGCGCTCAAGATCGCCGGCGAGGACAAGGCCACCATCCGCCGCAAGGTGGAGGAGGCGGCGAAGATGCTGGACCTCACCGAGTACCTCGACCGCAAGCCGAAGGCGCTCTCCGGCGGCCAGCGCCAGCGCGTCGCCATGGGCCGTGCCATCGTGCGCAAGCCGCAGGTCTTCCTCATGGACGAGCCGCTGTCGAACCTCGACGCCAAGCTCCGCGTCTCCACGCGCACCCAGATCGCGGCGCTCCAGCGCGACCTCGGCATCACCACCGTGTACGTCACGCACGACCAGGTCGAGGCCATGACCATGGGCGACCGGGTGGCGGTCCTCAAGGACGGTCTGCTCCAGCAGGTCGACACTCCGCGCAACATGTACGACCGCCCCGCGAACCTATTCGTCGCCGGCTTCATCGGCTCCCCCGCCATGAACCTGGTCGAGGTCCCGATCACCGACGGCGGCGTGAAGTTCGGTGCCAGCGTCGTGCCCGTCTCGCGCGAGGCGCTGTCCGCCGCCGCCGACGCGGGCGACAGCACCGTCACGGTCGGCGTCCGTCCCGAGCACTTCGACGTCGGCGACACGGGCGGCCTGACCATCACCGTGAACGTCGTCGAGGAACTGGGCGCCGACGGCTACGTCTACGGCACCGCCTCGGCCGGCGGCGAGAAGGGCCAGGACATCGTGGTCCGCGTGGGCGGCCGCCAGGTGCCGGAGAAGGGCTCGACCCTGCACGTGGTGCCGCGCGCCGACGAGATCCACGTGTTCTCGACGTCCTCCGGTGCCCGCCTCTCCGGCTGACGGCACCACCGGGGAAGGGGCGTCCCGCCAAGGGGCGCCCCTTCCCCGGCAGTTGGATCCGGCGCCACGTGAAAACCCCGGCAGACCGGGCCATTCGGCCGCACTCGTCAACCCTTGATTCGAAAAGTCACCTCGAACCGTCCCCCGACCGGGTGACTGAATGTCGCCAAATCTTCACCGAGCGCTACTCTCGCCCTCGTGACCCACACTGCCCGCCGTATCGGCCGTTCCCTCGCCCTGGTCCTGCCCGTCGTCCTGGTCCTGTCCGGGACCCTCGCGGTCACCATGGTCCCCTGGGCGGACAACACCCCGTCCCAGATCCTGACCGCCTCCGCCGAGGACGTCTCCGTCCCCGCGAAGCCGCGCGCCGCGCACGAAGTGCTGCGCGACAGGCTGCTCGGCGAACTACAGCAGGGCCAGGAGCCGGGTGCCGTCCTCACGCACCTCCAGCAGGAGGTGAACCGGCGGCCCTCGCTCGCCGAGCACTGCGTGGGCATCGCGCGGGCGCTGGGCCGGGCCGCCGTCGACGTCTACGGACCCACCAAGGCCCAGTCCTTCGCGCGCCCCGTGTGCGACACCTCGTACGCGGCCGGCGTCGCCTCGATGGGGTGACGCATCGGGCGCGCGCCGCGTCCCGCACCGCGGCGGCCGGGCCGTCCCTACGCTGGCGGCCATGACCGACGTTCCCCCCGGACCACCTCAATCCACCTACCGCGCGGCCGCGTTCCCGGCCTCGCCCACCCAGGCGCCCACCCAGGCGGTCGTCCTGGCGGGCGGCCAGGGTGCGCGGCTGCGGCCGTATACGGACGACCGGCCGAAGCCGATGGTCGAGATCCCGGGGACGGGGCTGCCGATCATCGGGCACCAGCTCGCGTGGCTGGCCGCCGAGGGGGTCACGGACGCCGTGGTCTCCTGCGGGCATCTCGCCGAGGTGCTCCAGGAGTGGCTGGCCGGGGCTCCGCTGCCGCTGCGCGTGACCACCGTGGTCGAGGAGGAGCCGCTGGGGCGCGGCGGCGGACTCAAACACGCCGCCCGGCACCTCCCGCACGGGGACCGGCCCTGGTACGCGACCAACGGCGACGTGTGGACCCGTTTCCCGCTGCGCGAGATGGCCGCCTTCCACGAGGAGCGGGGGGCGACGGCCACGCTGGCCCTGGCCCGGCCGCGGATCCCCTGGGGGGCGGTGGAGACCGACGAGTTCGGGCACATCCTGGACTTCATCGAGGCGCCACCGTCGCCTTATCTGATCAACGCCGGGGTGTACGTCTTCAGCCCCGAATTCGCCGCGCTGCTCCCCGACGTGGGCGACCACGAGCGCACCACGTTCCCGCGTCTGGCCCGTGAGCGCCGCCTGGCGGGCTTCCCGCTGCCCCAGGGGGCCTACTGGCGGGCCATCGACACCGTGAAGGATCTGACCGAGGCCGCAGGGGAGTTGGCCGCGCAGAACGCCGTCTGAGCCCCCGGCACGTGGCGGGATCCGCTACGTCTCCCCGTGCCCCGGCATGCGGAAGGGCCCGGCACGCTCCTGCGCGCCGGGCCCCTGTACCTCGTGAGGGTGCGGTGCGGTCAGCCCAGCAGGCCGCCGACCAGGCCGGGCTTCTTGGTCGGGGTGTCCCCGCCGCCGCTGCTCGAGGACGTGGCCGGGGGCCGCTGCGGGCTGGACTGGCGCGGCGTACTGCTCTTGGGGGCCTGGGTGGCGCCGGTGCCGCTCCTGGTGGCGCTGGGCGCCCCCGAGCCGGTACCGGTGGTCTCCCGGGCGGTCCCGGTGCTGGTGCGGCCCGGCGTCGCGGCCGGCTCGGAGGCTGCGGCCGAGGGCGAGGCCTGCTTCGAGGGCTGCTGCCGCGCCGGTTCCGGCTGCTTGGAGGGCGCCTGCGGCAGCGGGCTGCCGGGCAGGTAGTTGCTCGGAGCCTCGCCGGGGCCGGGCACGGTGACGACGGTGGTGGAGCGGACGGCCCCGCCGAGGAGCGACCCGACGAGCAGGGTGAGCCCGCACACGACGGTGGCCATGACGGCCCCGCGCCGCAGGACGCGCCGGCGCAGCCGCCAGATCTCGGAGCGCGGGCCGAGCGTGCGCCAGGCCTCGCCCGCGAGCCGCCCGTCGAGGGAGTACACCGGCGCGCCCGCGATGATCAGCGGGCTCCAGGCGGCGAGGTAGATGATGTCGGGCGCGTCGTAGGCGGGGACGGTCTTCCAGCTCACCGTCATCAGCAGCGCGGCGGACAGCAGCGCGCCGATGCAGGCGGCGAACCGCTGCCACAGCCCGAAGACCGTCAGCACGCCCACGATGACCTGGAGGAACGCCACGCTGAGCCCGGCTCCGACCGGGTGCGCCAGCGCGAAGTCGCGCAGCGGCTCGGCCAGCGCCCAGGGCTGCAGGGTCTGGAGCCAGGTGACCATGGAGCCGCGTTCGCCGCCGTCGAAGTAGACGGGGTCGCACAGCTTGCCCATGCCGGCGTAGATGGAGATGAAGCCGAGGAAGACGCGCAGCGGGAGCAGCACGACACCGAGGTTCATCCGGCGGCCGGGGTAGTAGGAGGCCTGGCCGCGCGTGTCGCCGGCCCGGCGGCTGTCGGCGCCGGACGCGCCGCCGCCGCCGTACGGCCCTTCGTACGGCTCGTACGCCTCGCGCGGCAGGTCCCGTACGGCCGCCAGCGGGCGGGTCTCGTCCGGGTCGCCGTAGGTGCGCTGCTGGCCGATGACGGCCGGCGTGGCGAGGGTGTCGTCGGCGAGGTCGTGGGCCAGGTCCACGCGGGGGATGACCTGGGTGGCGCCGCCGTCGTACTCGTCGGGGCCGCGCCCGGCCTCGCGTACGGCCTGGAGGAGCCCGCCCATGGCGGCGCCGTCGCCGGGGGCGGATTTGCCGCTCCAGACGACGGGGGATCTGCGGCGGCCCGCTCCGGCGGCGGCGACCACGGCGGCGCCGAGCAGCGGTGCGCGGCCCGGGGCATTCGCGGGCTTGGAACGCGCGCTCGGGCTCGGTGCGAGCCGCACGCGGAAGCTGGCGTGGTTGACGATGACCTGTGCGGGGTCGCACGGCACCTTGACCATGCTCAGCGCGGGCTGGTCGTCGAACCCTGACGTTCTGGTGTCCACACTCATCTAACCGAGTGATCAGTGTTTAGGACACTGCCTTGACATCAGGGATCTGTCCGAGACCCGTCAAGATCAAGTCACCCCGCCCAAAACGGGCGGGGTGACACGCTCACGGGTCACTTTCCGTGAGCCGAATGGATCAGGCGCGGACCGGACGCGGACCGGACACGGATCAGACGCGGATCAGACGCGGCCGGCCACGGCGCGGCGGCGGGCGGCCTCGTAGAGCACGACGCCCGCGGCGACACCGGCGTTGAGCGACTCGGCGCCGCCCGGCATCGGGATGCGGACGAGGTAGTCGCAGTTCTCGCCGACGAGGCGGCCGAGGCCCTTGCCCTCGGAGCCGACGACGATGACGACCGGGCCGCCGAGCGCGTCCAGGTCGTTGACGGTGTGCGTGCCCTCGGCGGCGAGGCCGACGATGGTGATGCCCGCCTTCTTGTAGTCCTGGAGCGCGCGCGTCAGGTTCGTCACGCGCGAGACCGGGGTACGGGCGGCGGTGCCGGCCGAGCTCTTCCAGGCGCCGGCGGTCATGCCGGCGGCGCGGCGCTCGGGTACGACCACGCCGTGGCCGCCGAAGGCGGAGACGGAGCGGACGATCGCGCCGAGGTTGCGCGGGTCGGTGACGCCGTCGAGGGCGACGATCAGCGGGTCCTCGCCGTTGTCGTACGCGGCGGCGGTGAGGTCCTGCGGGTCCGCGTACTCGTACGGCGGGACCTGGAGGACCATGCCCTGGTGGTTGAGCCCGTTGGTCATCCGGTCGAGCTCGGGGCGCGGGGCTTCCATCAGGTTGATGTTGCCGCGCTCGGCCGCGAGCTGGAGGGCCTCGCGGACGCGCTCGTCGTTGTCGATGAACTGCTGGACGTAGAGCGTGGTGGCCGGGACTCCGTCGCGCAGCGCCTCGAAGACCGGGTTGCGGCCGACGACCATCTCGCTGGTGCCCTTGGCACCGCCGCGGCGCGGGGCCGGGCGGCGCTTGGCGGCCTGACGGGCCATCGCGTTGCTGATGCGGTTCGCCTTGTGCTTCTTGCGGTCCTCGGCCTTGGGCGTCGGGCCCTTGCCTTCCAGACCCCTGCGCCGCTGGCCACCGCTGCCGACCGTCGCGCCCTTCTTGTTGGACGTGCGGCGATTCCTGCGCTGGCTGTTCCCGGCCATGACTTCTACCTGTTTTCGTTGATGCTGCGGTATGTACGTATGAAGAGTGTCCCGCCCGGAGGTCCGGGCGGCACACCAAGTTCAGCGGCCGGGGCTCAGCGGGGGCCGAGCGTCCAGCGCGGGCCCGTCGGGCTGTCCTCGACGACCAGGCCGGACTGCTGGAGCTGGTCGCGGATGGCGTCGGCGGTCGCCCAGTCCTTACGGGCCCGGGCGGACTCGCGCTGTTCGAGGACGAGGCGTACGAGGGTGTCCACCGCGCCGTGGAGCTCTTCGCCGCGGTCGCTCTCGCCGGCCCAGTGCGGGTCGAGCGGGTCCAGGCCCAGGACGTCCAGCATGGCGCGCACCTCCGACAGACGCGCGATGGCCGCGTCCTTGTCGTCGGCGGCGAGCGCGCTGTTGCCCTGGCGGACGGTGGTGTGGACGATGGCCAGCGCCTGCGGGACGCCCAGGTCGTCGTCCATCGCCTCGGCGAAGGCGGGCGGCACCTCGGCCGCCGCCTCGACGGTGCCGCCGGCCTTCTCGATCACGCGCTGGTAGAAGCCCTCGATCCGCGCGAAGGCCGACTCGGCCTCGCGCAGCGCCTCCTCGCTGTACTCGATCATCGACCGGTAGTGCGGGGTGCCGAGGTAGTAGCGCAGGACGATCGGGCGCCACTGCTTGACCATCTCGGAGACGAGCACCGAGTTGCCGAGGGACTTGGACATCTTCTCGCCGGCCATGGTGACCCAGGCGTTGTGGACCCAGTACGACGCGAAGTTGTCGCCGTAGGCCTTGGCCTGGGCGATCTCGTTCTCGTGGTGCGGGAAGACCAGGTCCAGGCCGCCGCCGTGGATGTCGAAGGCCTCGCCGAGGTACTTGTGCGCCATGGCGGAGCATTCGAGGTGCCAGCCGGGACGGCCGCGGCCCCACGGCGTCTCCCAGGAGGGCTCGCCGGGCTTGACGGACTTCCACATGGCGAAGTCGCGGGCGTCGCGCTTGCCGGTCTCGCCGGTGCTCTCGGGCTGGCGGATGTTGTCCAGCTCCTGGCCGGAGAGCGAGAGGTAGCCGGGGAACGACTTCACGTCGAAGTAGACGTTGCCCTCGGACTCGTAGGCGTGGCCCCGTTCGATCAGGCCGCGCATCATCTCGACCATCTCGGTGACGTGTCCGGTCGCGCGCGGCTCGTAGGTGGGCGGGAGGCAGCCGAGGACGTCGTAGCCGTCGTTGAAGGCGCGCTCGTTCTCGTAGCCGATGGACCACCAGGGGCGCCGCTGCTCGGCGGACTTCGCGATGATCTTGTCGTCGATGTCCGTGACGTTGCGGATGAAGGTCACGTCGTAGCCGCGGTACGCGAACCAGCGCCGCATCATGTCGAAGTTGAGGCCCGACCTGATGTGCCCGATGTGCGGTGCGGCCTGCACGGTCGCGCCACAGAGGTAGATCGAGACGCAGCCCGGAACGATCGGGGTGAAGTCACGGATCTGCCGGGCGCTGGTGTCGTACAGGCGAATAGTCACGGCATCCAGGGTAGTGCGCCTCTAGCAGTGCCCCGCGACCCTTTCGGGACCCGGGGGGTGGGTTTGCCGCCGAAGCGGTGCGGTCGGGGGTCGTACGAGGTCCCGTACGGGTGTTTTTCCCGGGTCACCCCCCCTGGGACGTCGCCGTCCGGTAGACGAGGGCGGTGGCGATGGCGGCGAGCCCCTCGGCCCGGCCGGTCAGACCGAGGCCGTCGGTGGTGGTGCCGGAGACGGAGACGGGGGCGCCCACGGCGGCGGAGAGCTCCTTCTGCGCTTCTTCGCGCCGCTTGCCGATCTTCGGGCGTACGCCGATCACCTGGATCGCGACGTTGCCGATCTCGAAGCCCTCGGCGCGGACGATGCGGGCGGCTTCCGCCAGCAGGGTGACGCCGGCGGCGCCGGACCACTCGGGGCGGGACGTGCCGAAGTGCGCGCCGAGGTCGCCGACACCGGCGGCCGAGAAGAGCGCGTCGCAGGCGGCGTGGGCGGCGACGTCCCCGTCGGAATGCCCGGCGAGCCCGTCCTCCCCCTCCCACAACAGCCCGGCGCACCACAGCTCCCGCCCGGCCTCGAAGGCATGCACATCGGTCCCCACGCCGACGAGCGGCATCACGACCGGGCCCACAGGACCGGCGGACGTGATGCCTCCGGCCGCGTCGGCAGGTCCGGCCGCGTCGGCAGGTCCGGCAGACCCGGCGTTCCCAGCCGCCCCGGCGGACGGAGCGGCGCCGGCCGCGCCGACAGGACCGGCCTGGGCGGCGGGCCCGGTGGACCCGGCGGCGGCAGCCGCGTCAGCGGACCGGGCCCGGCCGGGAGAACCCGCGGAACCAGCGGAGCTAATAGGCATCGGTGGCCCTCCTGCGGGCGAGAACGGCCTCGGCGAGGACCAGGTCGAGCGGGCGGGTGACCTTGAAGGCCTCTTCGTGGCCCGGGACGGCCACGACGGTGACCCCGAGCCGTTCCACCATCCCGGCGTCGTCGGTCGCGCCCTCACCGTTGACGGCGATCTTCTCGTGCGCGCGCAGCAGCGTGGCGAGGTCGAAGCCCTGCGGGGTCTGCACGGCGCGCAGCCGCGCCCGCTCGGGCGTGGCGACGACCGGTTCGGGCTCGCCGGGCCTGCCGGGCTCGACCTCCTTGACCGTGTCGGCCAGCGGCATCGCCGGCACCACGGCCGGGGCGCCGTCGCGTACCGCCTCGACGACCGCGTCCACGGTGTCGACGGGGACCAGCGGGCGGGCGGCGTCGTGGATCAGTACGGCGGTGATGTCCTGCGGGAGCGCGTCCAGGCCGGCGCGCACGGACGCCTGGCGGGTCTCCCCGCCGGGGACGACCATGATCTCCGTGCGCTCGGGCAGCGCGTGCTCGTCCAGCATGTGCCGCACCTCGGCGACCCCGTCGGAGGGCGCGACGACCACGACGAGGGACACCGCGCGGGAGCGGGCCATGGCGCGGACGGCGTGGATGAGCATCGGCGTCCCGCCGAGGGTCCGCAGGGCCTTGGGGGCTCCGGGGCCGAGGCGTACGCCGCGGCCGGCGGCCGGGATCACGGCGGCGGTGCGGTGGGGGCGCGATTCGTCAGACATCAGTAGCTCCGAGCCAGGTTTGTGACTTCGGCCGACATGGGTATGGCCTGAAGGGTGCCGGGTGCGACGCCCTCGCCCCTTCCGTGACGACCGGTCGAGCAGGCTGCCCGGACCCGGTACACCAGGAAAAAGGGATGTAACCAGACATGCCGCAGCGCCCGGCAACAGCCCTCTCGTGGAGGAGAGGGCTTGTCATCGGGCACCGCGGCACAACTGTGAACACTGCGTGGTGAACGGGGCTTCGCGTCAGGACGCGAGTACCTCGTCGAGGAGGGCCTCGGCCTTGTCCTCGTTCGTGTTCTCCGCGAGCGCGAGCTCGCTCACGAGAATCTGGCGCGCCTTCGCGAGCATCCGCTTCTCACCGGCGGAAAGCCCACGCTCACGCTCACGACGCCACAGGTCACGCACCACTTCGGCGACCTTGATGACATCGCCAGAAGCGAGCTTCTCCAGATTTGCCTTGTAGCGCCGGGACCAGTTCGTCGGCTCTTCTGCATACGGTGCGCGAAGCACCTCGAAGACCCGGTCCAGCCCGTCCTGGCCGACTACGTCGCGAACGCCGACGAACTCTGCATTGTCCGCAGGCACGCGTACCGTCAGGTCACCCTGGGCAACCTTGAGCACCAAGTAGGTCTTGTCCACGCCTTTGATCTGGCGAGTCTCAATGGCCTCGATCAGCGCGGCCCCGTGATGGGGATAGACCACGGTGTCGCCAACCTTGAACGTCATGTGACAGGTACCCCTTCCGTGGCTATCAAGGGTAACACGAGAACGGACTGTTATGAATGGCGTTTTCGCAGGTCAGGGCACATCTCGGGGCTTGACAACAGCGATACGAACGTGCTGCGAAGGGCTTCCGGAAGGGGGTATTCGCAGGTCGGAGGCGCTGTGCGGACCAGGCGAAACGGCCACGCTACACCCGGCGGGTCCGTCCGCGAGAGTGACGTACGTCCCGTTTTGCCGGTTTCAGATGCGGGAAACCGAAGTACTCCGTTCGACTGGCGGCCACCCGTACGGCGCGGTTCCGGCCCAATCCCGGAATTGATCAAGGGGCCGCGTCCGGGGGAATCCTGAAATTGATCACTGGAGCGGTCCGCGGACGATCTACGGCCGGATCCGCGACCCCTCTACGGGTGATCTACCGGTGATCTACGGGCGATATGGGAATGGAAGATCGCGGGACCGGCTCAGGGCGGGGCGCGCGCTGCGGAGGGTCGGGTGCGGGGGCAGGGCGGCGGCTCGGTAACCTAAGCGCGCTGACACACCCTTAGGGCGGCTTTACCTCGGCCGTCCCGAGCGTCCACCCGCCCGTCCGTACGTCCTAGGAGTTGCCGCCGCCGTGAGCCGCAGCCTTCGACGCGGCGCCCTCGCCGCTTCTGCCGTCGTGTTCTCGATCGCCTCGCTCGCCGCGTGCGGCGCGGGCAACGACGCGCAGACTCTCCAGATCAGGCCGGACAACGCCGCTGCCACCAAGGGCGACATCAAGATCCAGAACGCGCTCGTGATCACCCCGGGCGAGAAGGACAAGAAGGGCCCGGCCGCCATCTCGGCGACGGTCTTCAACTCCGGCGACAAGCCGCAGACCCTGGACGGGATCACCCTGCCGGGTGGCAAGGCCAAGGTGACCCTGAAGCCCGCCGGGGGCTCGGGCAAGATCACCGTGCCCGCCGGCGGCTCCGTGCTGCTGGGCGGCAAGGACAACGCCTCCGCCCTCATCGAGGGCGGCGGCATCGTCGACGGCGACGCGCAGAAGGTCGTCTTCCAGCTGAGCAGCACCGGCGACGTCCCGCTCGACGCCTTCGTCGTCCCGGCCGCGGGCATGTACGCGGAGTACGGCCCGACGGTCGCCCCGAGCGCCGCGGCCTCCCCGGCGGGCACCCCCTCGGCCGGCCCCTCAGGCACCCCGGCGGGCAAGCCGTCCGGTTCGCCGTCGGGCTCGGCGTCCGGCAGCCCCTCGGCCGGTGCCTCCGGCACCCCGGCGGGCAAGCCGTCGGGCTCCGCCTCGCACGCCGCCGGCCACTGAGGCCCGTAGCGCCACAAGGAAGGCCCCCAGCCGCACTGGCTGGGGGCCTTCCCTATTCACTCACCACACACCGCCGGCTTACGGCTCGAACTCCTCCCCCGTGCGCCGCTCGCGCGGCACGGCCCAGGGGGCCGCACCGGCTTCGAGGCGCTGCGCCGGCCTCCGACCGGCCGTGGGAGCGCACGAACACCGCCGGCTTACGGCTCGAACTTGTAACCCAGACCACGCACCGTCACCAGATAACGCGGCGCACCGGGATCCGGCTCGATCTTGGCGCGCAGGCGCTTGACGTGGACGTCCAGGGTCTTGGTGTCGCCGACGTAGTCCGCGCCCCACACCCGGTCGATCAGCTGCATACGGGTCAGCACGCGGCCCGCGTTGCGCAGCAGCATCTCCAGCAGGTCGAACTCCTTCAGCGGGAGGTCCACCTTGCCGCCCGCGACGGTGACCACGTGCCGGTCCACGTCCATCCGTACCGGGCCCGCCTCCAGGGCCGCGGGGGTGACCTCCTCCGGCTCCCCGCGGCGGCGCAGGACCGCGCGGATGCGGGCGACCAGCTCCCGGGAGGAGAAGGGCTTGGTGACGTAGTCGTCGGCTCCTATCTCCAGGCCCACGACCTTGTCGATCTCGCTGTCCTTGGCGGTCACCATGATCACGGGGACGTTGGAGCGGCCCCGCAGCTGCCGGCAGACCTCGGTGCCCGGCAGGCCGGGCAGCATCAGGTCGAGGAGGACGAGGTCGGCGCCGTTGCGCTCGAACTCGTCGAGCCCGTCGGGCCCCGTCGCGGCGATCGCGACCTCGAAGCCTTCCTTGCGGAGCATGTAGGACAAGGCGTCGCTGAAGGATTCCTCATCCTCTACGACGAGCACACGGGTCACGGAAGGACCTCCGGGGCAGGGATGACTGTTTCTGGTTCGTGCAGGGGTCGGGCGGGTGCGTGTGCCGTCGCCTGGGCCGGCGCGGCTGCCTCGGGGAGTCGCAGGGTGAACGTGGAGCCCTGGCCCTCCGAGCTCCATACCGACACCTCCCCGCCGTGCGAGGCCGCGACGTGCTTCACGATCGCGAGGCCGAGCCCGGTTCCGCCTGTGGCGCGGGAGCGGGCCGGATCCACGCGGTAGAAGCGCTCGAAGATGCGCTCGCGGTCCTTTTCCGGGATGCCGATGCCCTGGTCGGTCACGGCTATCTCGATCAAGTTTCCACCCGGCGCGGTCACCCGGCGCGCGGCGATGCCGACGCGGGTGCGGGCGGGACTGTAGTTGACGGCGTTCTCCACCAGGTTGCCGAGGGCGGCGGCCAGCTGGCCGCGGTTCCCCCAGACTCGCAGGTCGGCGGTGCCTCCGGCGGCCATGGTGATCTGCTTGGAGCTCGCGGTGTGGCGGCAGCGGTCCATGGCCTCCGCCACGAGCGTGTCCACCCGTACCGGCTCGGCGTCCTCCAGCGGGTCGTCGTTCTGTACCCGGGAGAGGTCGATGAGCTCCTGTACGAGGTTGATCAGGCGGGTCGACTCGATCTGCATCCGGCCCGCGAAGCGGCTGACCGCCTCGGGGTCGTCGCAGGCGTCCATGACCGCCTCGGAGAGCAGGGAGATCGCCCCGACCGGGGTCTTGAGCTCGTGCGACACGTTCGCGACGAAGTCACGGCGTACGGCCTCGATGCGGCGCGCCTCGGTGAGGTCCTCGACCAGGAGGAGCACCAGGCGGGAGCCGAGCGGGGCGACTCGGGCGGAGACCGCGAGGGCCTCGCCGCGGCCCGTGCCGCGCCGGGGCAGGTCCAGTTCGACCTGGCGTATCTCCCCGTCGCGGCGGGTGTCGCGGGCCATGTGGAGCATGGGCTCCACGGCGAGTTTTCCGCCTCGGACCAGACCGAGGGCGTACGCCGCCGAGCTGGCCTTGACCACCGCGTCGCCCTCGTCCAGGACGACGGCGGAGGAACGGAGGACGGAAAGTACGGTGTCCACGCCTGGCGGGAGCACCGCATTGATGTCGGGGCGCATGGAGCTCCGGGTGGGGCGGGCCTGGTCGCGCTCGCTCCAGCGGAACGCCAGCATGGCGATCACACCGGTGCAAAGACCGGCGATCGCTGCAGCTGCGGCGACCGCCGCGTTCACGTCCATGGATCCAGGTTAAGCAGGCACGACGACACTTCCACAGCCGTTCGGGTGGCACCTCGAACAGTCGTCGCCCAGAGTTCACCCTGGCGACGGGGTTGATTCACTTGTGGTGCCGGAGTCCGACGCGTTGGCGGCCGAACGTGTCAACGTGGGGCAAGAGGCCACGCAGCAGGCGAGTAGGCAGCAGCAGGCGAGAGAGGGACACCATGCGGGACGCGTACCACGAGGAACTGGACTCGATCGGAGAAAGCCTGGTCGAGATGGCCCGGCTCGTCGGTTCCGCGATCGGGCGGGCCACCACCTCCATGCTCGACGCCGACCTGAAGCTGGCGGAGAGCGTCATCGCCGCCGACCAGAAGGTCGACGACCTCCAGCACGACCTGGAGGCGCGCGCCATCGCGCTGCTGGCCCGGCAGCAGCCGGTCGCCACCGACCTGCGCATCGTCGTGACCTCGCTGCGGATGAGCGCCGACCTGGAGCGCAGCGGAGACCTCGCGCAGCACGTGGCGAAGCTGGCGCGACTGCGCTTCCCGGACACGGCGGTGCCGCGGGACCTGCACGCCACCATGCTGGAGATGGGACAGCTGGCGCAGCGCCTGATGGCGAAGGCGGCCGAGGTCATCATCACGAAGGACGTCGACCTGGCGCTCCAGCTGGAGCAGGACGACGACGAGATGGACCAGCTGCACCGCACGCTGTTCCAGCACCTGATGGACGACCGCTGGCAGCACGGCATCGAGACGGCGGTGGACGTGACCCTGCTGGGCCGCTACTACGAGCGGTTCGCGGACCACGCGGTGTCGGTGGCGAAGCGCGTCGTGTACCTGGTGACGGGCGAGCACGCTGACGAGCTCCAGCACCCGACGCCGGCCGAGGGCGTCTGACCCGTCCGGACCCTTCCTGACCCTTCCTGACCCCTCCTGCCTCAATGCGCCGTTGACGCGCCGGTGTGGCTGGGCATGAATGAGGGCGAAGGCACGACGACGACGTGCGCCCACGAGGAGGGTCCATGCCCGATTCCCCCGTCCCCGTCACCCCGGAGCAGGAACAGGCGCAGTCCAGGCCGGAGCCGCTGCGCCTGCCGCTGCTCGCGGCCTGCGGCTGCGGCTCCGGCTGCGGCTGCGGCTGCCAGGCCGGCGCCCCCTGCCAGTGCGGCGGCTGACACCGCCCACCGACTCGACACGCGCGGGGCCCCGTCCGATCCTCGGACGGGGCCCTGTTCGCGTGCCGCGCTGTCTCAGTTCCTCAGTTCGCGCCGGCCGCCCTCACCCGCGCGGCCGAGGCGGCGGGAGCCACCGGCGCGGTCACGGCCTGCTTGACGGTGGCCGTGCCCGTGGTGAGGGACAGGACCGAGAAGCCGAGGAGATTGACCCTCGGCCCGTCCCCGGGCGCCGCCGGACCAAGGATCGAGAGAACCGGCCCGTCCGCCTGGGCGGGTGCGACCCCGAACGCGGCCAGCGCCACTGCCCCCGCGAGCACTACCGCGTACCGACTGAAATGCCTCATGTGACCTCTCCTTGTTCCGCCTGCCTCAGCGATCGGAACTTAGGGCCACCCGGCACACACCTCCCGCACGCAGCGCCGCATTTCCCCCGTCTGCCGGATAAAAAAACCCCCGCCCGCGACGCGGCGCGAACGGGGGTTGACGTGCTCCGGGGTTACTTCTTGCCCTGGGCTGACGGGCCCGCCTCCTGCCCCTGGTCAGAGGGCCGCGCACGCTGACCGACCTGTCGGCGGATGGTCGTGTTTCGCCGTTGTCCGTCGTCCTCGGTGGCCCTCGGAGGGCCAGCCCCCGCCCGAAAATCAGTCGAGCCCTACTCCCGTGTGCCGTTACCGTTCTCCCGCCCACAATCGCCCTGTCAAGGACGTGCCGTTGTACACCAAGTGAGACCCCCCGAGCGCTGATCCGTCGCGCGTCGCACATGTGCGCCGCGCTCCTTTTCGCTGCGGTCTTCTCACTGGAACCGGTGTATTTCTGTGTCCAAAAGCTGGGTGGTCGTGCCCACCTGCCTGCCGATAGTTCTCCGCCGTTGCCACAGGTGCGCCTCCGGGCGCTTCCGGGCGAACGGCAAATTCCGCGTCAACGCGAACCACAAGCTCCTCGACGCCTGGCTCCTCGCACTGTGCGCCGAGTGCGGGGACACCACCAAGCTCACTGTCCTGGAGCGGATGAACGTGCGTTCCGTACAACCCGAGCTCCTGAACCTGCTGCACGACAACGACCCCGGCCTGGCAGCCGAACTGCTCCAGGACCCGGTCGTACGGCGCCGCAATCGCATCGCCCTCGACTGGGACAACGCCTGGCGCCTCGACAGCGGCGCGCCGGATCAGCCGCATCAGCCGCATCAGCCGCATCAGCCGGAGGGTGAGGCGATCGAGGTCTCGGTCCGCTTCGCGGCGCGGATACCCGTGCGGCCGGTGCGACTGATCGCCGAAGGTTTCGGCTTTTCACGAGCCGAGGCCGAGAGACTGCTCGCCGAGGGGAACCTCGTGTCGACAGTCCGCCTGAGCGGCAGGCTCTCGGGCGACTTCACCTTCACGCTCAAGCGCTGAGTCCTTCCGGCCCGGGGCATCCCGCGCTGAGGGCCCACAGCGGGCCCAGGGCAAACGAATGCCCCCGATCTGCGCCGCGTGCGCAGGTCGGGGGCGTGATCGCTCTTCTTACTTCTTCTTGCCCTGGTTCTTGACGGCCTCGATGGCGGCCGCCGCGGCGTCCGGGTCGAGGTAGGTGCCGCCCGGGGTGAGGGGCTTGAAGTCGGCGTCCAGCTCGTAGGCGAGCGGGATGCCGGTCGGGATGTTGAGGCCCGCGATGTCGGCGTCGGAGATGCCGTCCAGGTGCTTGACCAGGGCGCGCAGGGAGTTGCCGTGCGCGGCGACCAGGACCGTGCGGCCGGCCAGCAGGTCCGGGACGATGGCGTCGTACCAGTACGGCAGCATGCGGACGACGACGTCCTTGAGGCACTCGGTGCGGGGACGCAGCTCCGGCGGGATCGTCGCGTAGCGCGGGTCGTCGGACTGCGACCACTCGGTGCCGTCCTCGAGGGCCGGCGGCGGGGTGTCGTAGGAACGGCGCCACAGCATGAACTGCTCCTCGCCGAACTCGGCGAGCGTCTGGGCCTTGTCCTTGCCCTGGAGGGCGCCGTAGTGGCGCTCGTTCAGGCGCCAGGAGCGGTGGACCGGGATCCAGTGACGGTCGGCGGCCTCGAGCGCCATCTGCGCGGTGCGGATCGCGCGCTTCTGGAGCGAGGTGTGCACGACGTCGGGGAGCAGGCCGGCGTCCTTGAGCAGCTCACCGCCGCGGACCGCCTCCTTCTCGCCCTTTTCGTTGAGGTTGACGTCCACCCAGCCGGTGAACAGGTTCTTCGCGTTCCACTCGCTCTCGCCGTGACGGAGGAGGATCAGCTTGTACGGTGCGTCGGCCATGCGTACGAGCCTAATGGACGCCTCGGGGCGCTCGCGCGCGGCGCCGATTGACGGTCGGCGTCAATTGAGTAGCGTCCCTGCGGCACCCCTCGTAACGTGCGCAGTGCAAGATCGACGCTTACACGCCCGGGGGGATTCCTTATGTCCGTTGAGAGTCTGAGACGGGCCGCCCGGGAGAGCGTGTCGGGTCTGCCGCGCGCGTTCTGGTGGCTGTGGGCAAGCACGCTGGTCAACCGGCTCGGGGCCTTCGTCGCCACCTTCATGACCTTGTACCTGACCCTGGACCGGGGCTACTCGGCCTCCTTCGCGGGGCTGGTGGTCGCTCTGCACGGGCTCGGCGGGGTCATCTCCTCGCTCGTGGCTGGGGTGATGACCGACCGGCTGGGGCGGCGGCCGACGCTGCTCGCGGCGCAGGCCTCGACCGCCTTCTCGGTGGCGCTGCTGGGGTTCATGGAGCACCCGGCGGCCATCGCGGCGGTGGCCCTGCTGGTCGGTATGACGTCCAACGCCTCGCGGCCGGCGGTGTCGGCGATGATGGCGGACATCGTCCGGCCGGAGGACCGCGTACGGGCCTTCGCGCTCAACTACTGGGCCATCAACCTCGGCTTCGCGATCAGCGCGATGGTGGCGGGGCTGGTGGCGGAGTACAGCTACCTGGCCGGGTTCCTGGGCGAGGCGGCGCTGACGCTGGTCTGCGCGGTGCTGGTGTACGTGAAGCTGCCGGAGTCGCGGCCGGTGAAGGACGCCGCCGAGATCGCGGAGGCCGGGCCGGAGGTCGGGCTGGGGACCGTGCTGCGGGACGGCCGGTTCATGGGGGTCGTCGGGCTGTCGTTCCTCATCTCGCTGATCTTCACGCAGGGCTCGGTGGGCCTGCCGGTGGCGATGGGCGCGGCCGGGTTCTCGGCCGCGGACTACGGGCTGGCCATCGCGGCGAACGGGGTGCTGATCGTGGTGCTCCAGATCCCGGTGACGCGGTTCATCGAGCACCGGGACCCGCAGAAGCTGCTGGTGGTCTCGGCGCTGCTGGCCGGGTACGGGTTCGCGATGACGGCCTTCGCCGGGCCGCTGTGGGCGTACGCGCTGACGGTGTGCGTGTGGACGCTGGCGGAGATCGTGAACTCGCCGACCCAGATGGGACTGGTGGTACGGCTGTCGCCGGTGCACGGGCGGGGGCGCTACCAGGGGATGTACACGATGTCGTGGGCGGTGGCCTCGCTGGTGGCGCCGCTGATGGCGGGTTTCGTGATCGACCGGCTGGGAGCGAACTGGCTGTGGGGGGCCACGGGCGTCCTGGGCACGCTGGCGGCGGTGGGGTACTGGCTGCTGATGCGGGGGCTCTCCGGCGACGACGCCGGTACGGGTACGGCTGCGGGTACGGGGGGTTCCGCTGCCGCGCCCGTGCCCGCGCCGCTCGCGGCGGCCGCCCAGGGGTGACGACCGGGGGATGACGACCGCCGGGTGACGACCGGGGTCAGGCCGGGCGGGTCAGGTGCTTGAACGCGTCCAGGTTGAAGGTCGGTTCGCCGCGCGAGACGCGCCACTCGTACTCGCGCCGGATCGCGCCCGCGAAGCCCAGCTCCAGCAGGGTGTTGAACGCGCCGTCCGCCGCCTCCAGGACCGTGCCGAGCAGGCGGTCGAGGTCGTCCGGGGTGACCACGGACAGCGGGAGGCGGGCCGTCAGGTAGATGTCGCCGAGCGGGTCGACCGCGTAGGCCATCCCGTACAGCTTGAGGTTGCGCTCCAGCAGCCAGCGGTGGACGCCCGCCTCGTTCTCGTCGGGGTGGCGGATGACGAAGGCGTTGACCGAGAGCGAGTGCCGTCCGGCCCGGAGCGAGCAGGTGGTGCTCAGCTTGCGGGTGCCGGGGAGCTGGACGACGTACGAGCCCGGCTCGGGGCTCTCCCAGCTCAGCTCGGCGCCGGTCAGGACGCTCTCGATGATCGCGGCGGTGTCAGCGTCAGCCATGGTGGGAGCGTACGCGACGGCGGTGATCATGCATGGCCGCGGTGTAGACGTCGGCCGTGCCGCTCGCGGCGGTGTCCCAGCCGAAGAACTGGGCGTGACGCGCGGCCGCGTCGCCCATGCGGGCCGTGAGCGCGGGATCGTCGACGAAGCGCCGCAGCTCGCGCGCGTAGTCCACCGGGTCGTGGCCGGGTACGAGGATCCCCGTCGTCCCGTCGTTGACGGCGACGGGCAGCCCGCCGACCTCGGCGGCCAGCACGGGCGTGCCGGCGGCCTGGGCCTCTATGGCGACGAGCCCGAAGGACTCGCTGTAGGACGGCATGACCAGCACGGACGCCGCCCGGAACCAGTCGGCGAGCTGGTCCTGGCCCACCGGCGGGTGGAAGTGCACGAGGTCGGTGATGCCGAGCTTCGCGGCGAGCTTCTGCAGCTGCTCGGGCTTGGCGAGGCCGCTGCCGCTGGGGCCGCCGACGACGGGGACGAAGAGGCGGCGGCGCATCGACGGGTCGCGGTCCACCAGCTCGGCGACCGCGCGCAGCAGGATGTCGGGGGCCTTCAGGGGCTGGATCCGGCCCGCGAAGAGCGGGATCACGGCGTCCTGCGGCAGGCCGAGGCGGGCGCGGGCGGCGGCCCGGCCGTCGCCGACGGTGAAGCGGTCGAGGTTGACGCCGGGGTGGACGACGGCCACCTTGCCGGAGTCGGCCTCGTAGTGGCGTACGAGCTCGTCGGCCTCCTCGGCGGTGTTCGCGATGAGGCGGTCGGCGGCGGCCACGATCTGGGTCTCGCCGATGACGCGGGCGGCGGGCTCGGGGGTGTCGCCCTCGGCCAGCGCCGCGTTCTTGACCTTGGCCATGGTGTGCATGGCGTGGACGAGCGGCACGCCCCAGCGCTCGGCGGCGAGCCAGCCGACGTGGCCGGAGAGCCAGTAGTGGGAGTGGACGAGGTCGTAGTAGCCGGCGCGGTGGCCGGCCCACGCCTGCATGACGCCGTGGGTGAAGGCGCACAGCTGGGCCGGGAGCTCCTCCTTGGCGAGGCCTTCGTACGGGCCCGCGTCCACGTGGCGTACGAGGACGCCCGGGGCGAGTTCGACCGTGGGCGGCAGGCCGCCGGTGGTCGCGCGCGTGAAGATCTCGACCTCGATGTTGATCGCGGCGAGGCGCTTGGCGAGCTCGACGATGTAGACGTTCATGCCGCCGGCGTCGCCGGTCCCGGGCTGGTGCAGCGGTGAGGTGTGCACGCTGAGCATGGCCACGCGGCGCGGCTTGCGGTGGTGGCCGACGGCCGGCAGGCGCAGCCGGGGCGGGTCGTGGCGGGTACCGCGGGCGGCGGCGATGCGGCCGCTGATACTGCCGCCGAGACGGGACACGTACTGACTCAAGGGAGCAGTTCCTCTCGCTCGGACGACTCGCTCGCACGCGGCCCGGACGGACGGGCCCGGACGGACGCGGCTCGCACGGACGCGGCCCGGACGGGCACGGCCCGCACGGACGCGCGGCTCGCACGGGGCACGGACGACCGCCGGGACGACGACACAACGGCAGGAGCGCGGTCGGCGCCCTGCAAGGAGTGCAACCCGCACGGCCGTGCCCCGCATTCCGGGGCCGGGAAATTACCCCTCGGTTTGCCGGATTTTTAGCTTGCGCGTGCCCTGCGCATACGCTCGGCGCATGGTCTCCCGCAACACTCCGCAGCCCCCGCAGCCGTCTTCGCGGCCCACCGGCCGGCCGGTGGGGACGGTGACGCGCGGGACCACCAACCCGAACCGGCTGCGCCGCATGGACCGCTGGATCGCCGCGACGCACGGGGCCGCGCTGCGGCGCGCGGACGCACCGGTCGCGGTGGACCTCGGCTACGGGGCCGCCCCCTGGACGGCGGTCGAGCTGCTGGCGCGGTTGCGGACGGCGGCGCCGGCGGTGCGGGTGGTCGGGATCGAGATCGAGCCCGCGCGGGTGGCGGGGGCGAAGCCGTACGAGCGGGAGGGGCTGAGCTTCCGGCACGGCGGCTTCGAGGTGCCACTGGACGGCGGGGAGCGCCCCTTGCTGATCCGCGCAGCGAACGTACTGCGCCAGTACGACGAGGAGCAGGTCGCGGAGGTGTGGCAGCGGCTGTGCGCGCGGCTGGCGCCGGGCGGGTTGCTGGTGGAGGGGACCTGCGACGAGATCGGCCGGCGGCACGTATGGGTCGCACTGGGGCGCGAGGGGGCGCGCACGGTGACGTTCGCGACCCGGCTGGGCTCCCTGGAGCGCCCCTCGGACCTGGCGGAGCGGCTGCCGAAGGCGCTGATCCACCGGAACGTGCCGGGCGAGCCGGTGTACGCCTTCCTGCGCGACTTCGACCGCGCGTGGGCGGCGGCGGCGCCGTACGCCTCGTACGGGGCGCGGCAGCGCTGGATCCGGACGGCGCGGGCGCTGGCCGGGGACTGGCCGCTGGCGGACGGGCCGGGGCGGTGGCGGCAGGGAGAACTGACGGTGCGCTGGGAGGCGTTGCGCCCGGCAGGGTGAACCTCGGGGGGCGGGGAACCGGTGTCGGAAGCCGCCCGTTGAGTCGTCAGGGGTGGGCGGGACGTGGGCGGTGATGATCGGGGGGTCCTCGGAAGGGTGTCGGATTTCACCGAGTCGTGGCACCATCCCGGAGGCAGTGACAAGTTACTGATGAATAGTCAGATCTGATGTCGGGTGATGTCGGTTCTGGCTCGGGGCACCTGGGGGAGCCATGGGGACCGCGAAGCAAGCGTCGCGACGGCAGGGAGTATCCGCTCTCACGCTGCTGTGCGCGATGGCGATACTGACGGCACCCGGGCTCGCGGCGGGCATCGCGCACGCGGCACCGACCCCTCCGCCGTCCCCGTCGGCCCCACGTGTGGCGGGGGAGAAATCCCTCGACCAGATCCGCAAGGAAATAGAGGACCTCTACCGCCAGGCCGGCACCGCCACGGACGCGTACAACCTCGCCGAGAGCGAGGCCAAGGCGCAGTCCGAGCGGATCGTCGAGATTGCCAAGCTGGTGGTGGCGGGCCAGGACCGGATCACCGGCCTGAAGGACCGCGCGGGCGCCGCCGCTCGCGCCCAGTACCGCTCGGGCGGCCTGCCGCCGGGCGCGACGCTGGCGTTGAGCGACAGCCCCGGCCAGTACCTCGACGGGGCGGGACGGTTGCGGCAGGGCGAGAAGGCCACGACGGACCTCCTCTCCGAACTGAACCGCACCCAGGCCGACTTGGAGCGGTACGCGAAGGACGCGGGCGCGGTCTGGCAGAAGCTGGAGGAGAACCGGGTCAAGCAGGAAGCCGCGAAGAAGCAGGTCGAGGAGAAGATCAAGGCGGCGGAGGACCTGGAGAACAAGCTGGAGGCCGAGGAGAAGGCCCGCCTCCTCCAGCTGGAGCAGGAAGCGCAGTACAAGGCCCAGACGGCGTGGCTGTCGACGGGCGCGATGAAGGACGTCAAGGGCTCGGCGACGGAAGCCGGGCAGCGGGCCGTGCGGTTCGCCACCGCCCAGATAGGGAAGCCGTACGTCTGGGGCGCCGTGGGACCCGGTTCGTACGACTGCTCGGGACTGACGTCGCAGGCGTGGCTGGCGGCGGGCAGGGGCATCCCGCGCACGTCGCAGGAGCAGCTGCGGCTGCTGCCGAAGGTCGCGCTCAAGGACATGCGCCCGGGCGATCTGATCGTCTACTTCGACGACGCGAGCCACGTCGGGATGTACGTCGGCGACGGCGCGATGGTCCACGCCCCACGCCCCGGCCGCAACGTGACGATGGCGGGCGCGGGCTCGATGCCGATCAAGGCGGTGGTCCGCCCGGACGCGTAAGCCCTGGCCGGGCGGTTGGCAGGGGTCGGGTCGGGGGGGTTGGGGGGGGGGGGGGGCGGCGGACAACCCCACCCCCCCCCACCGCGGGGAAGGGGGGGGGCCCCCC
>NZ_JBSFTP010000025.1:0-78205 GCF_053591315.1 Streptomyces sp. NPDC003042 | reverse complement strand
ATCACCGTCAACGCGGTGTCCCCCGGCACCATCGAGACCGACATCCACCCGTGGATGGCGATCCCGGAGGCCAAGGCCCAGGCCGCCGCCTTCTCGGTCTTCAACCGGGTCGGGCAGCCGGACGACGTCGCCGATGTGGTGGCCTTCCTGGCCTCGGACGACGCCCGCTGGGTGACCGGCCAGAACATCGACGTCAGCGGCGGCTCCGGCCTCGGCATCTGACGGACCCGGTCCGGTCGGGCCCCGGTACCGGCGGGGCCCGACCGGGGCTGTCCGGCCACCGCCAACCCCCGCGCGGTGGCCGGACACCCCACAGCCCCCACCCCGACTTCCAGCCAGACTTCCAGCCCGTTGCCCTTGCTCGTGCCCGCATTGGAGGCCGTCCCGTGTCCCGGACCCTGCTCGTAGTGGCCCATCCCCGAGGAGACTCCCTGACCGCGCAGGTCGCGGAGCGCGCCCGTCGCCGGGCGGAGTCGGAGGGGAACTCCGTAGACCTGCTGGACCTGTACGCGGAGGGCTTCGACCCCCGGCTGACCCCGCAGGACGAACCGGACTGGCAGGACCGGGAGAAGCGGTACTCCCCGGAGGTCCACGACCACATGCGGCGGATCGAGGAGGCCGACGAGCTGGTGGTGGTCTTCCCGGTGTGGTGGTTCGCGCCGCCGGCGGTGGTGAAGGGCTGGATCGACCGGGTGTGGAACTACGGCTTCGCCTACGGGCGCAGCAAGCCCCGGCTCGCCGGGAAGCGGATGCTCTGGCTCGGACTGGCCGGGAGCGCGGCGGAGTACTACGAGACCACCGGGCTCGGGAAGGCCCTGGAACTGCAGCTGAAGGTGGGGGTCTCGGAGTTCTGCGGGATCGGGGAGTCGGCGGTGCGGCTCCTGTACGGCACGGAGTTCTCGGGAATCCCGGAGACGTTGCGGGAGGCACGGGCGCGGAAGGTGTTCGCGACGGCGGACGAGGTACTGGCGGAGTTCGCCGCCACGGCGGGCCCGACACCGGCGGCGGTGCCGGTGGAGGCCTGAGCGACGGAGGGAGAGGCGCGGGAGAGATACGCGAGAGGTACGACGCGAGAGGTACGCGAAGCGCGATATGAGACGGGTCCGGTAGCACTCCTGGAGGGGGGTGGGCTACCGGACCTTTCGCACGCCCGGGGTGCGGAGCGGGCCCGGTCGGGACGCGGCCCGGTCAGGGCTGCTCGGCCCGGTCAGGCCGTGGCCTGCTCTGCGGAGAACACCTCTTCGACGAGCCTCTGCGCCGCCTTCTGGAACGCCTCCGCCAGCGACATCGCGGCGTCGTCCACATGGTTCACCCAAGCGGTCAGGGTCTTGGTGCCGTCGGGCGTGCTGTACATCAGGGCGGCGTGGCCGGCGATGCCGCCGTTGTGGGTGATGACGGTGCCGCCGTTCGGGCCCGCGTCCTGCACCATCACGCCCAGGCCGTAGCCGGCCTTGGGATGCGGCGTGCACATCTCGGCCAGCAGCGGGGCCGGCAGGAGCTTGCCGCCCAGCAGGGTGGAGATGAAGGTGTGGAGGTCCTGGGTGGTCGAGATCATGTCGCCGCCGGTGGAGATCCAGGAGGGGTTCTGGCGGGTGACGTCGACCGTCTTCTCCCGACCTGCTTCCTCGTAGCGGTAGTAGGCGTGGGCGTGCGGCTCGGGGACCTCCTGCCGGGTGTCCGGCACCACGGTGTCCGACAGTCCGAGCGGCCCCAGGATCAGCCGCTGCGTCTCCTCGGCGAGCGGGCGGCCGGTGACCTTCTCGATCAGCAGCCTGGCCAGCACGTAGTTGGTGCTGGAGCAGCATCCGCACCGTGATCCGCCGGTCCAGCCCGAACTCGGGCAGGTGGTCGGCCAACAGGTCGTCCAGCGCGATCGTGCCCTCGGCCACCAGTCGCAGGACCAGGGCCGCGGTGAAGGTCTTGGTGCTGCTGCCCACCCGGAACCGCCTGTCGGTCGGCGGCTTCGCGTCCTCGCCCAGCTTGCTCACCCCGGCGCTGCCGAGCCACTCGCCCCGCTCGTCGTGCACGCGCATCTGTATCCCGGTGAAACCGGAGTCGACGATCTCCTGGATGACTTTCTGCAGCTCCGGACGGTCCTGCCCGGCGGCGGTGGTCTGGCTGGTCATGAGGGGGGCTCCTTCAGAGGCTGCGGGCGGTGATGTCGCCGTAGGAGGTGGTGGCGTGGATGTTCAGGGCGGGGGTGCCGTCGGCGTTCTTCAGGGCCTTGTGGATGCGGCCGTAGCCGGTGCCGGCGTCCAGGGACGCGGAGACCCCGCGGGCCGCGCCGATGGTGATCTCGCCGTGCTCGGTACGCAGTTCGACCGTGCCGGACACGGCCTCGGTGATACGGATGTCACCCTTCTGCGTGCCGACCTCGGCCGGGCCGCCCAGGCGGCCGACCGTGACGTCACCGGCCTGGAGGGCCAGACGGGCGGCCGCGGTCTCGTCGAGCTTGACCGTGCCGTGCGCGGCCTCGAACACCACGTCACCGAGCCGGCCGACGCCCCGGAACTCGGCGCTGGCCGCCTTCGCCTCGACGCGGGAGCCGGTGGGGAGCTGGACCGTGACCTCCACGGAGCCGGAGTCGCCCAGGATCCGGCTCTTGGCTTCCGCGGCCCCAATGCGCAGGACGCCGTCGGCGTAGGCGACCGTGATCTGCTCGGCGGCCTTCACGTCCCGGCCCTTCGAAGCGTCCGCCGGCAGGACCTCGACGGTGGTGTCGGCGCGGTCCGCGGCGATGAAGCGGATGAGTCCCGCAGGGATGTCCAGGACGGCGGTTACCGGGGCGGCAGGAGACCGCAGATGCCCGGAGGCGGGCTCACCCAGCAGGAACGCCAGCAGATCGCGCTGGCCGACGGGCTCGCCTACGCGGAGATCGCCCGACGTCTCGACCGCCCCACCTCGACGGTCACGCGTGAGGTGATGCGCAACGGCGGCCCCACCGCCCTACCGCGTCGACCTGGCCCACCGCGCCACCGAACACCGCGCCCACCGGCGCAGGCAGCCCGCGCCCCGAGGGCCGCAGGCGCTCCCCCAGGCCCACGGACGCGACGCCGAGGCGTGCGCGAGTACGAGGAGACGTTCACCACCGTCTTCATGGCGTCGGGCCTGCCCAAGATGACGGCCCGGGTGCTGGTTTCCCTCTACACCACCGACGTCGGCAGCCTCACCGCGTCCGACCTCGTCCAGCGCCTCCAGGTCAGCCCGGCGTCCGTCTCCAAGGCGATCGCGTTCCTCGACAGTCAGGGGCTCGTCCGCCGGGAACGCGACGAACGCCGCCGCGAGCGCTACGTCGTCGACGACGACGTCTTCTACCAGTCGATGATGGCCAGCGCCCGCGCCACCGCCCAGCTCGTCGTGACCGCACGGGAGGGCGTGAACGTCCTCGGCCCCGGCACCCCGGCTGGCGCCCGCCTCGAAAACATCGCCCGTTTCGTCGACTTCGTCTCCGAGAGCATCGTCCGCGCCGCGGAACAGGCCCGCGAGATCCTCTACACGAAACCCGCGACGCCGACGGACGGCCCTGCCGAGCCGAGTCCGGACCGCGGATAGACAACTGCCCTGTTAATCCTGGGAGTTCGCCGGGCGGCGGGCTGTCGGCGGTGCTCGCCGAAAAAATACTTCCCGGGGCTGTCACATCGGTACGGGGCCGCGGGTCAAAGGGGTGTCGAACGCACGCAGGAAGCCGGCAACACCCCACCCGACCAAGGAGAACCCGATGTCCACCACCGCCACCGTCATCACCCTCGTCGCCGCCCTGATGGCCGGATTCTCCGGAATCTCGATCTTCCGCGGTGCGAAGTTCGTCGTCGAGCCCCTCGCCGAGTACGGCGTTCCGAAGTCCTGGTGGAACTGGCTCGGCGCCGCCAAGGTCGCCGGCGCCTTGGGACTCCTCGCCGGGTTCGCCGTCCCGGCGGTCGGAATCGCCGCCGCCATCGGGCTCGTCGCCTACTTCACCGGCGCCGTCGTCACCGTCCTGCGGGCCCGCTCGTACGCCCACGTCGCCTTCCCGATGATCTACGCCGCTCCGGCCGTCGCCGTCCTCGCCCTCGTCTGAGCCCTCGTCTGACACCGGGCGGGGACATGCGGGAGGGGCTGCTCGGAGAGCAGCCCCTGGGGGGATGACCGGTCACTCGGCACTGCCGATCGGCGGGATGCGCCGCAGGAGGGCGGCCACCGCCACCGCGGTCAGGACCGCCAGGCCCGCGCTGACCAGGGACGCCGTATGGAACCCGGAGGTGAAGGCGTCCCGGGCCGCGGTGAGGAGGTCGGCGCCGAGGGTGCCCGGCAGCTGGGCCGCCGCGTCGGTCGCGCCGCCGACGGTGTCGCGGGCCGCGGCCAGCGCGTCGGAGGGGATCCCGGCCGGAGCCGCGGAGGCCACGTCGTCCCGGTAGACCGCCACCGCCACGCTGCCGGTGCCGGCGATGCCGAGGGCCAGCCCGAGGTCGTACGCGGTCTGGCCGGTGGCCGCCGCGGAACCGGCCTTCTCCGCCGGGGCCGAGCCCACCGCGAGCGCGGTACCGAGCACGCTGATCGGGGCGATGCCGAACATGACGAGCGCGAGGCCGAGCGAGACCGCCACGACGCCGTCCACCGTCGCCAGCCAGAAGCCGAGCAGGGTGAAGGCCAGGCCCGCGAGGATCACGTAGGCGGGGCGCACGCGCCGGGCGAGGACCGGGGTCAGCTGGGAGCCCAGGACCAGGCCCGCCGCTCCGGGCAGCAGCCACAGTCCGGCCGCGAGGGGGGTGAGACCGCCGATGGCGAGCAGGTACTGCGGGACCAGGTACTCGATGCCGTTCAGGGCCATCATGCCGAGGAGCAGGGCGAGCAGGGCGCCGGTGAAGGCCCGGCTGGAGAACAGCCGCAGGTCGAGGAGCGGGGTGGCGAGCCGGTTCTGGCGGCGGACGAAGAAGAAGGTGAAGACCGCGCCGACCGCGATGGCCGCCAGGTAGGAGCCCTCCGGCCCGAACTCGGCGAGCTTCTTGACGCCGTAGACGACCGGGAGGATCGCGAGGAGGAACAGCCCGGCGCTGGGGAGGTCGATCCGGCCGGCGGACGGGTCGCGGTACTCGGGGAGCAGCAGCGGCGCCAGCAGGACCACCGGGATCATCACCGGGACGCCGAGCAGGAACACCGAACCCCACCAGAAGCTGTTCAGCAGGACACCGCCGATGACGGGGCCGATCGCGATCCCGACCGAGAGGGCGGTCACCCACATGGCGATGGCGGTGGCCCGCTGGCGGGCGTCGGCGAACATGTGGGTGATCAGCGCGAGCGTCGACGGGAGGACCGCCGCGCCGGCCACGCCGAGCAGGGCCCGCGCCACGATCAGGGTGGTCGGGTTGGCGGCGTACGCGGCGAGCAGCGACGCGGCGATGACTCCCGCCGAACCGGCGAGGAGCAGCTTGCGACGGCCGATCCGGTCCCCCAGCGTGCCCATGATCACCAGGAAGCCGGCCGTCATGAACCCGTACATGTCGGTGGTCCAGAGCAGCTCGCTGCTGGAGGGGTGCAGGTCGGCCGTCAGGTACGGGGTGGCCAGCCAGAGCACGCCCAGGTCGGCGGTCATCAGCGTCACGGGCAGGAGGAGCACCGCGAGGCCCAGCCACTGGCGCGGGCCGGCCCGGGTGGGGAGCGCCTCGGAGGTGTCGGAGGAGGAGGTCGTCGAAGTCATGTGAGCACTGTGCGCGCGGATGTTCCGGGTCCGGCTCGGGTGCGGTTGCGGTGGCGTTCCGGTGGCGTTCCGTGACCGGATCCGCGCTGGTGGGGCGGGGTGCGGGGCCGCCGACGGGTGCTGGGCCGGGGCCCGGCGGTGGCGTGCGGGGGCCGGGGCCCGGCGGTGGGGCCCCGGCTGGGGGGTCAGTGGGCCCAGGGGGCCATCGGGTACCAGATGAGGTCGCGGCGGGCGAGGATGCGCACGTCCCAGTACAGGATCATGAAGATGCCCGCGGCGACGAAGGCCGCGGCCATGAGGGCGGAGACCCGGCTGGGCTTGGCGGTGAGCCAGCGGTGGAGGCGGTCGCCGAAGATGCCGGTGACGAGCAGGAAGAGCAGCCCGACGATCACGATGTTGCCGAGGGCCTGGAGGCTGAAGACGGCGGCGCCGTAGAGGACGTTGTGGCTTTCGGCGGCGTCGCGGAAGAGCTGGCGGAACAGCCCGAAGGGGCGGCCGAGGAGCAGGGCTCCGGTCATCGCGCCCATGACGAACATGGGGGCGCCGGGGAAGCGGGCGGTCAGGCGGGCCAGCGGGTCGCGGACCAGGCCGGCGGCGGCCAGGCCGAGGTAGGTCATGGCCAGGCCCAGGATCCCGTAGACCACCATGGCCTGGATCAGGCGGGGCGAGAAGCCTCCTGCCTGGGAGGCCGTCTGGAACTGGGGCATGCCGGTGCCGACGACGGCTACGAGGACCCCGTAAGCGGCGGAGACCACGATCGCGCCGGCCGCGAGCTGCCCGAGGGGGCGCAGCGCGGCGGCGAGCCGGCCGCGACGGGTGGCGACCTGCCCGGCGAGGGGGGCGACAGCGCTGAAGACGGCGATGTTGCAGGCGGTGAAGGTGCCCGCCACGCCGGTGACGAGGGCGAAGGCGATGCCGGCGAGGGCTCCGGTGAGGGGGGCGTCCTTGGCGGGGTGGCCGAGGAGGGCGTCGGAGACGTTGCCGCCGATGGTCTTGTCGACGAACTCCGCCGACCAGACGACGGTCAGGGCGAATCCGACGAGGGCGCCGAGGACCAGGACGAGGGTCCGGCGGCGCGGGGCGTGGCCGTTGAAGAAGAAGGAGGGGGCGCGGGCCGGGCGTTGTGGACGGGTCGTCGCGGCGGGACGGGACGCAACCTGGGTCATGGGTTTTCCTTCAGGGAAGACCTGCGTCGGTCAGGGGCGGGGTGCCTGCGAGGTCATGGGCGCTCCTGGTCGGGGCTCTCTGCGGCGTCGGAGCATCATCGTCGCGAGCGGCGGAAGCGCGGCCAACTCCCAGCGTGCGCCGCCGATCCGGGCCGGGCGCGGTCCGCATTCCAGGAGAAGCCCCGGTTCCGGGCGGGCCCGAGAATGGGCGGCGGGGGCTGGCTGGCTCAGGAGGCCGATCGAGTTGACGGTGATCGTGTCCGCGGCGCCGGTGGCGCCGCTCGCTTCGCACACGGTGCTGCTGTTCCTGCTCCAGGCCGGGGTGCTGCTGGCGCTGGCCTCCGCGCTGGGGGCCCTTGCCGTCCGGTGGCGCATGCCGGCGCTGGTCGGCGAGCTGACCGCCGGGGTGCTGCTCGGTCCGTCCGTGCTGGGCGCTCTCGCGCCCGCGCTGTCCGGCCGGCTCTTCCCCCGGGACGCCGAGCAGTTGCACCTGCTGGACGCCGTGGGGCTGTTGGGGGTGCTGTTCCTGGTGGCGCTGGCGGGGACACAGGTCGACCTGGGGCTCGTCAGACGCCAGAGCGGGACCGCCCTGCGGGTGAGCCTGGGCGGGCTGGTGGTGCCGCTGGCCGGCGGAGTCGTCTGTGGGCTGCTGCTGCCGGCCACACTGGCCGGGCCGGGTACGGACCCGGTGGTCTTCGCCCTTTTCATGGGTGTCGCGATGTGTGTGAGCGCCATTCCGGTGATCGCCAAGACGCTCACCGACATGAACCTGATGCACCGTCGGGTGGGCCAGCTGACAATGACGGCCGCCGTCTTCGACGACGTCTGCGGGTGGGTGATGCTCTCGCTGCTGTCCGCCATGGCCGCGTCGGGGCTGCACACGGGTGACGTGGTGCGGTCGGTGGCCGCGCTCGCCGTGGCCGGTGCCGCCGCGGTCTGGGTGGTGCGGCCGGTCGCACGCCGGGTGCTGGGGCGGGCCCGTGGGGCGGGGACGGTGCTGACGTCCCTGGTGGTGCTGATCCTGTTCTCGGCCGCGGGCAGTCAGGCGCTGGGGCTGGAGGCGATCGTCGGCGCGTTCGCCTGCGGGCTCGCGATCCGCTCGGTCGCCTCGAAGGGGCGGGGGGACCTGACGGCCCTCGACCCGCTGCGCCGGATGCTGACCGGTGTGCTGGCGCCGTTGTTCTTCGCGACGGCGGGGCTGCGGATCGACCTGACGGCCCTGGCAGACGCGCGACTGGCGCCGCTGGCCCTGCTGGTGCTGGCGGTCGCCGTCGTGGGCAAGTTCGCGGGGGCCTTCCTGGGGGCGATGGCCAGCGGGATGACCCGCTGGGAGGGGCTCGCGCTGGGCGCCGCGCTCAACGCGCGGGGGGTGATCGAGGTGGTGATCGCCACCGCCGGGCTGCGGATGGGGGTGCTCACCTCGGCCTCGTACACGATGGTCGTCCTGGTGGCCATCGCCACCTCGCTCATGGCTCCGCCGCTGCTGCGCTGGACGATGGCGCGGGTCGAGACGACCCCCGAGGACGAACAGCGGCTCGCCGTGCACCGGGGGATCTGGGAGCCGGCGCGGACCGACGGGAAGTGAGCACGCCCCCGCGCCCCCTCCCCCCGGAAGGGTGGGGGAGGGGGCGCGGGGCCGATCAGCGGGCCGGCCGGTCAGCGGGTCGGGGCCGGGCCGGTCAGCCGGTCAGCTGGTCGGGAGGCAGTTGGCCAGCCGGTCAGCTGGTCAGCGCAGGAAGCCGCGGGCCTCGCCCCAGCCGGCCGCGAGGTCGGCCTCGGCCTGGTTGAGGCGGGCGGTCACCACCTGGTCGAAGCCGTCCAGGAAGTACTGGTCCCCGGCGGCCGGTTCGACGCGGGCGCCGCTCGTGACGAACCCGTCGACCACCTGGGAGAGCGAGGTGTCCGGGCCGACCCGGCCCATGACGTAGCGGTCCGCGCCGGCCAGCCCGGGGAAGCCGGACTCCCGGTACGGGTAGACGTCGCCCAGCAGGTCGACTTGGACGGAGGCCTGCGGGTGCAGGGTAGGGCGCATGTGCTCGGGCAGGACGCGGATGAGTTCGGCGTCGGCTCCGGCGCGCAGGCTCGCCAGCGCGTACCCGTAGTCGACGTCGAGGGTGGGGACGCGGGCGGCGGCGCGCTCCTCGAAGGCGCCGAGGGCGTCTTGGAGTTCGGTGCGCTCGGCGCGGGTGAGCCTGCCGTCGGGGCGGCCGCTGTAATCCTCGCGGAGCTTGAGGAAGTCGACGGGGCGGCCGGGGGCCGCGGCGTCGAGCTCGGCGATGAAGTCGACGAGGTCGAGCAGCCGGTGGGCGCGGCCGGGCAGCACGATGTAGCTGAAGCCGAGCCGCATCGGGCTGTGGAGGGCGGCCCGCAGTTCCTGGAACCGCAGCAGGTTTGCCCGTACGCGGGAGAAGGCGCCGGCCTTGCCGGTGGTGGCCCGGTACTCCTCGTCGTCGAGGCCGTACAGGGAGGTGCGGATGGCGTGCAGGTCCCACAGGCCGGGCTGGCGCTCCCAGGTTCGGTGGTTGAGCGCGAACGCGTTGGTGTAGAGGGTCAGGCGCAGTCCCCGGGCGGCGGCGCGGGCGACGAGGGCGCCGAGGCCGGGGTTGGTGAGGGGTTCCAGGCCGCCGGAGACGTACATGCGGTACGGGTCGTCGGTGGGGACCTCGTCGATGACGGAGGCGAACATCTCGTTGCCGGCGGCCAGACGGTTTCCCTCGTAGCGGGCGCCGGTGACGCGGACGCAGAAGTGGCAGCGGAACATGCAGGTCGGCCCGGGGTAGAGGGCGACGATGTCGGGGACGGCCGGCTTGCCCGCGAGGACGGAGTCGAACACGCCCTTGGCTTCGAGGGGCAGGACGGTGTTGGACCAGTACTTGCCGGCGGGTCCGCCGGTGACGGCGGAGCGCAGCGCGGGAACGCGGCCGAACCGGTCGAGGAGGCCGGCGAAGGAGTCCCGGTCCACGCCCAGGCGCCGCCGGGCGGTCTCCAGCGGGGTGAAGGGGTGGGTGCCGTAGGTGCGGGCCAGCTCGACGAGGTGGCGGGCCGCGGCGGCGCCGCCGGGGGCCTCGGCCGCGCCGCCGGGGGCCGGGCCCGCGGGGGAGTCCGGGCCCGCGGGGACGGACAGCAGGTGGCCCAGGGCCTCGGCGGCGGCGCGCGCGTCGGCGCCGGGGGCCGCGCAGCGCGCCACGGTGCGGGCCGCGGCGGCGTACGCGGCGGAGGGCACCGCTGAGGGCACTGCGGCCGGGGTGGGGGTGTTCATGCGGGTCCCTTCCTGTCGTTGCGCCGGTACCGGGCGGTCAGCTCGGCGCCGTGGGCCACGGCGAAGCGGACGGTCTCGCACAGCCGGCGGATGCTCTCCGGCCCGGCGCCGGGGCCGGTGGGCAGGGAGAGCACCCGGGCGGCGAGGGCTTCGGTGTGCGGGAGCGCGTACGCCTGCCGTGACCGGTAGGGCTCCAGCAGGTGGCACGGGGGCGAGCCGATGGGGGGCAGGACGAGGGCGTTCTCGGCGCGCAGCAGCTCCAGGAGGAGGTCCCGGCCGAGTCCGGCGGCCTCCTCGTCGATGTCGAGGACCGTGTACTGGTGGTTGTGGCGCTCGGCGCCGTCGAGGGGGGTCAGGGTGAGGCCGGGGATCCCTTCGAGTTCCTCGCGGTAGGTACGTCGGCACGCGCGGTTGGCCTCGACGTACGCGGGGAAGGCGTCGAGGGAGGTCAGGCCCATCGCGGCGGCGGCCTCGCTCATCTTGGCGTTGGTGCCGCCGGCGTGGGACACCTGGTCGAGGCCCTTGCCGAAGTTGGCCAGGGCGCGGACCCGGGCGGCGAGTTCGTCGTCGTCGGTGACGACCGCGCCGCCCTCGAAGGCGCCGACGACCTTGGTGGCGTGGAAGCTGAAGACCTCGGCCGAGCCGGCTCCGCCGACGGGGACACCGCCCCGGGTGCAGCCCAGGGCGTGGGCGGCGTCGAGGAACAGGCGCAGGCCGTGGTCGGCGGCGAGTTTCTCCAGGGCTCCCGTGTCGCAGGGCCGGCCCCACAGGTGGACTCCGATGACGGCGCTGGTGCGGGGGGTGACGGCGGCCCGTGCCAGGTCGGGGTCTATGAGGCCGGTACGGGGGTCGACGTCGCAGAAGACGGGGGTGAGGCCGAGCCACTGGACGGCGTGGGCGGTCGCCGCGAAGGTCAGCGACGGCATGATCACTTCGCCGGTCAGGTCGGTGGCACGGACCAGCAGTTGGAGGGCGCTGGTGGCGTTGCAGGTGGCCACGGCGTGGCGGGTGCCGGCGAGGCCGGCTATGCGGGCCTCGAACTCCAGCGAGAGGGGGCCGCCGTTGGAGAGCCACTCGTTGTCCAGGGCCCAGTCGAGGCGTTCGTAGAGCCGGGCGCGGTCGACGGGGCCCGGCCTGCCGACGGAGAGCGGCCGCAGGAAGGCCGTGCGGCCGCCGAACAGGGCGAGGTCGTCCAGGGTCCGTTTCACCCCGCCGCGCGGCGGGCGCGGTCCGGGGGCGCCAGGGGAGCCGGGCGCGCCGGGGGTCGTACGGGGCGCGTTCACGCGCGGCGGCCGACGAACAGGCCGCGGCCGAGTGCGCCGCTTTCCGCGAGGTATTCCACCGTGCATCCCGCGGCCCGGAATGCGGCCTCGTATTCGCCACGGTCGAAAAGCCGGAGGGGATAGTCGTCGGTGAAATGCTGGATTCCGGATTCGGGGTCGGCGACGGCGAAATGGACCGTCACCCGTGTTTCCCGGCCTTGCCGGGTGGTGCGGGAGAGGCGGGCGACGGCGCGGCCGGAGTCGGTGACGGCGGCGCCGCCGACGTGTCCGTCGAGGAAGGTCTCGGGGAACCACCAGGGCTCGACCACGACGACCCCGCCGGGCTCCAGGTGGGCCGCGAACCGGCCCAGCGTCGCCTCCAGCTCGGCGACCGAGGTGACGTGCCCGATGGAACTGAACATGCAGGTCACCACGTCGAAGGTGCGCCCCAGGGCGAAGTCGCGCATGTCGCCCTGGTGCACGGGGACGTCGGTCAGCTTCTCGCGGGCCACCTCGACCATGCCGGCCGCCAGCTCGACGCCCTCCACGTGCCCGAACAGGTCGCGGAAGGCCCGCAGGTGGGGTCCGGTGCCGCAGGCGACGTCGAGCAGGGACGACGCCTCGGGGAAGCGCTCGGTCACCAGGCGGCGTACTTCCTTCGCCTCGGCGGCGTAATCCTTGCCGGTGCCTTCGTAGAACGAGACGTAGATGTCAGCGAATTCTTTGCCGTACATGTATTCCCCAATGGCGTCGTTGTCCGTCTACTCTCGGGCCCCGGGGAACAGCGGCAGTTCGTGCCCTGTCCCGTCCTCCCCGCACCTGACCGTCGCATCCGGCACGACGCCGGGCATCTCCTGGATTGCCGAGTCACGGGCACCGGTCGCGGGCGTCGGGGACACCAGTCGCTCACCAACGGAGGGAACACCATGGCGAAGTACGCGACGGCGCGGAGACTGCGATCGGTGGTACTGGTCACCGCGCTGCTGTGGGGGGTCTCGGCCCCGGCGCAGGCGAGCGGCGGAGCCGGCGGAGCCGCCGCGGCGGCCGCCGCCGAGGCGCGGCACCAAGCGGGCTGCCGGGCGGCGTTCCAGAGCACCTGGACGCGGTACAACCAGGCCTTCGACGCCCGGGACGTGGACCGGCTGGCGGGCCACTACCTGGCGGACGCCTCGAAGGTCGACCCGAACGGCAGCTACCACCAGGGCCGGCCGGCGATCGGGGGACTGTTCCGCGAGTTGTTCGCGCTCGACTTCACCAGCGACTTCCGTGAGGTCCACCGGACGGTCGTGGACTGCCGCACCGCGCTGCTGGTCGTCGACTCCACGTTGCACTTCCCGCAGTGGGGGAACACCGAGCGGTTCGTGTCGGCACTGTCCTTCACGTACCACCGGGGCGAGTGGAAGGTGATCGCCAACGCCAGCTCGCCGTCGCCCACGCCGTCGCCCACGCCGTCGCCCACGTCGTCCGCGGCGCCGGCGCCGGCGCCGTAGCCGTCACCGGCGCTGTCGCCGTCTTCGGGCCGAAGGCGGGTGCCCGGCTCCGCGGGGAGTGCGCGACGGGGCGCAATCCTGAAGATGCCGGGCACGTCCGCGAGGTGGCACGGTCTGGCAGAGGGGGCCGGACAAGGCAAGGACGTTCGGCGTTGCACCCGTCCTTCGCACTGTTTCCGTCCTGTGAGAAAGGCCAGCTCATGACGACCGTGGCAGCAGAGCCGTGGGAGATGAACGTCTCCAAGCATGGGGACGAGCGGCTGAGCGGGCCCCGCGGCCCGTGGTGGTTCACTGGCAGGACCCCCGTTCCCCACGAGTGTCCGGGAGTCGGGGCCGACGGGCGCATCACCTCGCTCCCGCTGCCCGACCTCTCGTCCTGCGACCGTGCGGCGGTGCTGGACTACTTCGACAACTCCTGGGCGCTGACGGAGTCCCTCTTCGCGGGTCTGCAGACGGCGGAGGCCTTCTACCGGCCGCCGGCCCACAACCTGCGCCACCCGATGATCTTCTACTACGGGCACCCGGCCACCCTCTACGTCAACAAGCTGCGGGTCAGCGGACTGCTGGGCAAGGCGGTCGACGCGTACCTGGAGCAGGTCCTGGAGACCGGCGTCGACGAGATGTCGTGGGACGACCTGTCGAAGAACGAGATGCTGTGGCCCTCCGTCGCCGAGGTCCACGCCTACCGGGCGACGGTCTACCGCCTGGTCCGCGCGGTCATCGAGACGACGGACTTCGCCCCCGACCTCGGCCGCCCGGTGACCATGCGGGACCCGGCCTGGGCGCTGTTCCTCTCCTTCGAGCACGACCGGATCCACCTGGAGACCAGCTCCGTGCTCATCCGGGAGCTGCCGCTGCGGCTGGTGTCGGCGCACCCGTCGTGGCCCGCGCCCGCCCCGATGCGGCGTACGGGCGAGGCCGGCAAGCCCACCCCCGAGGCCGTCCCGGAGAACCGGATGGTGGCGGTACCGGGCGGCCTGGCGCACCTGGGCAAGCCCGCGGACTTCCCCTCCTTCGGCTGGGACAACGAGTACGGCAGCCGGGACGTCGAGGTGGAGGCGTTCGAGACCTCCCGGTACATGGTCAGCAACGGCGAGTACCACCGCTTCGTCGCGGACGGCGGCTACCGCCGGCCCGAGCTGTGGTCGCAGGAGGGGTGGGACTGGCGGGCCTTCCGGAACGCCAAGTGGCCGCAGTTCTGGGTGCCGGACGGCCCCAGCGGCCTGCACGCGTACCGGCTGCGGACCACCTTCGACGAGATCGACATGCCGTGGGACTGGCCGGTGTGCGTCAACTACCACGAGGCCAAGGCGTACTGCGCCTGGCGCGGGGCCGAGGACGGACGCGCCTACCGGCTGCCGACGGAGGCGGAGCACCGTCTGGTGGGCGACCTCCCGGCGGAGCCGGGCGTGGCCGACGACCCGGTGATGGGTGCCGACGGCGCCGAGATGCGCCGCCGCGGGATCAACCTGAACCTCGCCTGGGGCTCGGAGTCGCCCGTCGACCACTCGCCGGCCACCGCCCACGGCGTGCACGACGCCGCGGGCAACCTGTGGACGCTGTCCGAGGACACCTTCAACCCGCTGGAGTCCTTCAGCGTCCACCCGTACTACGAGGACTTCAGCACCCCCTGCTTCGACGGCCGCCACCACATGATCCTCGGCGGGGCCTTCGTCAGCACGGGTGACGAGGCGAGCGTCTGGTCGCGCTTCCACTTCCGGCCGCACTTCCTCCAGCAGTGCGGGATCCGCCTGATCGCCTCCGCCCCGGCGGCGCGGAGCGAGGAGCTCCCGGCGGACGGGGCGGCCGCGTCCTACGAGGCGCGCGAGATGCTGGACCGCTACCTGCTGATGCACCTCGGCAGCGCCGAGGAGACCTTCGGCCGGGCGGACCACCCCCTCTCCGTGACCCACGGCTTCCCGCAGCGGGTGGCGGCCGCGCTGCTGCGCGAGGCCAAGCGCTCGGGTACGCCGCCGCGCCGCGTCCTGGACGTGGGCTGCGCGGTGGGCGGCAGTTCCTTCGCCCTCGCCCAGGGCGGGGTGGCGGACGTCGTCGGCGTGGACCGCAGCCGCCGCTTCGTCGAGACGGCCGCGGAGCTGGCGGCCGGGGCGGCCGTGCCGTACGACCGGATCGACCAGGGCGAGAACCGGACGCGGCTCCAGGCGCGCGCGCCCCGGCCGGCCGCCGGCTGCGCGGTGTCCTTCGAGGTCGCCGACGGCTGCGCGCTGCCCGCCTCCCTGGGCCGGTTCGACGCCGTGGTGCTGGCCAACCTCCTCGACCGGGTGGAGGACCCCGAGGCGCTGCTGCGGCAGTTCACCGAGTCGGACGTCTTCCTGGGCGCGGGCGGGCTGCTGCTCGTCGCCAGCCCGTGGACCTGGCGGGGCGAGCACACCGCGCGGGAGCGCTGGCTGGGCGCCCGGCGCGGTGCGCCGACCAGTGAGGTGGAGGTCAGGCGGCTGCTCGGGTACGCCTTCGACCAGGTCGCGGGGTCGGACGAGCCGGCGGTGCTGCGCGACCACTCCCGCCACTTCGAGGTCCTGAACTCCGACGTCTCGGTGTGGCGCAAGCGCTGACGGACCGCTGACGGGGCCGCTGACGGCGCCGCCCGGACCGGGCGCGTCCCGCTCCTCCCCTCCCCCGGCGGGGTGACCCGCCGGGGGAGGTACGTCTCCCCCCTTCGAACTCCTGGAGTGAGCACATGTACGAGCAGCCAGTCGCCGACGTCTACGACGAGGTCTACCGGGGGCGCGGCCGTGACTACGCGGGCGAGGCGAAGGAGGTGTGCGAGCTGGTCCGGGAGCGGCGCGCCGGGGCCGCCTCACTGCTGGACGTGGCCTGCGGGACCGGAGCCCATCTGAAGGAGTTCCGGGAGCTGTTCGGGCACGTGGAGGGAGTGGAGCTGTCGGCGGGCATGCTGGAGGTGGCCCGTGCGCAGCTGCCGGGGGTGCCCGTGCACCAGGGCGACATGCGCGACTTCGCCCTGGGGCGCACCTTCGACGTGGTGACCTGCATGTTCAGTTCCATCGGGCACGTCGCCTCGGTCGCCGAGCTGGAGGCGACGCTGGGCCGGTTCGCGGCCCACCTGGAGCCCGGTGGGGTCGTCGTGGTCGAGCCGTGGTGGTTCCCCGACACCTTCCTCGACGGGTACGTGACGGGCGCGGTGGTGCGCGAGAGCGAGCGGACCGTCGCCCGGCTGTCCCACTCGTCCCGGGAGGGCGGGCGCTCGCGGGTCACGGTCCACTTCGCGGTGGCCGATCCGCGGGCGGGGCTGAGCCACTCCACCGAGGAGTACCTGGTGTCGTTGTTCGAACAGGGCGAGTACGAGGCGGCGTTCCGCGCGGCCGGCTGCCGGGTGGAGTACGTACGGGGCGGGCCGCACGGGCGGGGCTGGTTCGTGGGGATCCGCGAGGAGGGGGCGGCCGCGTAGGCCGTCCCGAGCGCCGTACATGTGCCGACGGGCCGGAGGAATCCTCCGGCCCGTCGGCGTGTGTGGGGTACGTGTGCGGTGCGGCGCGGGCGTACGGGCGTACGTGGGTGCCGGGTTCAGGCCGGAGCCGGGACGGCCAGGCGGCTGCCCGTGTGCACGGCGGTGGTCAGGGCCGCCCAGGAGGTCAGTTCGACCAGTGCGCGATCCGTGGGGCGGTGGCGGCGGAACGCGGCTATGTCCGCGTCCGTGACCCGGTACGGGGCGAACGCCGTCAGCAGGGCGAGCCGGGTCGTGGCGGCGACCTCCGTGTCGGCCGCGGGGCCGGGGCCAGAGCCGGGGCCCGGGCCCGCACGGAGGCCGGGGCCAGTGCCGGAGCCCGTACCGAGGCCGGAGCCAGTGCCGGGGCCGGAGCTGGTGCCGGGGTCCGTAACGGCCGCGTCGCCCGGGGCGGGGCCGAGCAGGGCGCGGGTCGCGGCGGCAGGGGTGCCGTCCCAGGCGGTGAGGCGGGTGCGCAGCTCGTGGCGGACGGGCTCGGGCACCCAGTGGGCCCCGCGTTCCACGGCGGCTACGGCGCGGGCGAGCGCCTGCGCCACCTCCGGCCGGGCGGCCGCCCAGGCCAGCGCCGTCGGCAGCGGCGCCGGGGGCAGCAGGTCCAGGGACAGCCCCGGGGCCAGCCGGCCGGGGTCGTCGGCGTGCATGCCCCGGGCGACCATGCGCATGAGGGGCTCGCGCAGGAACGCGGGGGCGGCGCCGGGTACGGGCGAGTCGGCGAGGAAGACGCTGACCATGCGGTTGAGATAGTGGAAGGTGACGGCCACCCCGGCCAGTTCGGCGGTCTGGGCGGCGGGGAACGGCAGTTCCCGCGGCTCCGCCCCGACGCCACCGCCGGCCCAGGCGGACAGGCGCTCGACCTGTCCGGGCGCCTGCGCAGGCAGGGTGGCGGCCTTGGCACCGTGCACCTCGACGCAGTACGGGCAGGCGTTGGCCCGGGACACCGCGGTGGCCACCGTCTCCTTCGCGGCGCGGCCCGCCTCCCCGTCGACGAGGAGCGTCTCGCGCAGCAGGAGCCAGCTCGCGGCGAGCGCGTCCGGGGCCGGGGAGTGCAGGGCGAGGGGCGGGGCGAGCACGCCGAAGTCCCGCCGGGCCTGCGCGTAGACCCGCGCCACCGGGCCGCCGGCCCGGCTCGGCGGGACGGCCTCGACGTGGCGGATCCCGTGCAGCGACCCGCGCAGGGCCGCCCGTACGAGGGGCCTCATCGCGGCCTCCCGGACTCCGGGGCGGGCGGTCCCGGGGGGACCGCCGGTGCCGGCGGCGGCGCGGGCGCCGCCCGTCGTGCGGGGCTCGCGGCGACGCGGCTGATGATCTCGTTCACCATCAGGCCGCTGGTGGGGAGCTGACGGTACGGCAGCTCGGTCTCGGCGGCCCGGCGCAGGGCCCAGCGGTCGCGGTGGGCCGCGTACTGCTCCATGAGGAGGCGGACCAGCGCGGTCGCGGCGCCCTGGGCCGCGACCGCGCTGTAGACGGGGGAGAAGGAGGCGCCGAACACGTCGGAGGCCGGGACCGCGCCGGCCGGGACGGCGTCGAAGGGGGGCCGGGGACCGGGCGGTCCGGCCCGTTCGCCGTCGGGGCCCTGCGGATCCTCGTCTGTTCCCGGGGGTGGCTGATGCGTGTCGCGCATGCTCTGGCTCCCTCCGTGCGCCGGGCGTCGCGTTGAGCCCATGGTCGGGGCGCGGGAGGGCATCCGGCGTCTCTCTGCGTGCGGAGATGGCGGAGGTGGGCGGAGGTGGGCGGAGGTGGCCTGGGCTCTTCCGGGATGCTCAATCCCCGCTGCCCGCCCGCCACTTGGGCATGTTTCCTTGCGGCGGCAGGGTGCGGTCATTTTGATGCCCTGCATGACTGGGAGACTGTTCACCTCGGAGTCCGTGACAGAAGGCCACCCCGACAAGATCGCTGACCAGATCAGTGACTGCATCCTCGACGCGCTGCTGAGCCAGGACCCCGGATCCCGGGTCGCGGTGGAGACGCTGGTCACCACCGGGCTGGTCCACGTCGCGGGCGAGGTTTCCACGAACGGATACGTCGACATCGCCTCGCTGGTGCGGCGGAAGATCCTCGACATCGGATACGACTCCTCGGCGAAGGGGTTCGACGGCGCCTCGTGCGGCGTCTCGGTCTCGCTCGGGTCGCAGTCCCCGGACATCGCCCGCGGCGTGGACGTCGCCTACGAGGCGCGGGTGGAGGGCGCCGATGACGAGCTGGGCCGGCAGGGCGCGGGCGACCAGGGCCTGATGTTCGGGTACGCCTGTGACGACACCCCCGAACTCATGCCGCTGCCCGCCCATCTGGCGAACCGGCTGTCCCAGCGCCTGACGGAGGTCCGCAAGGACGGCACCTGCCCGTACCTGCGCCCGGACGGCAAGACGCAGGTCACCATCGAGTACGACGGGGAGCGCCCGGCGCGGCTGGACACGGTGGTGGTGTCCTCGCAGCACGCCGCGGACGTGGACGTCGACGCGCTGCTGGCCGCCGACATCCGGCAGTTCGTGGTGGAACCCGAACTGAAGGCGCTGGCCGAGCGCGGGGTGAGCCTGGCGAGCGACGGCTACCGGCTGCTGGTCAACCCCACGGGACGGTTCGAGATCGGCGGCCCGATGGGAGACGCCGGGCTCACCGGGCGCAAGATCATCATCGACACGTACGGCGGCATGGCCCGGCACGGCGGCGGCGCGTTCTCGGGGAAGGACCCCTCGAAGGTGGACCGCAGCGCGGCGTACGCGATGCGGTGGGTGGCCAAGAACGTGGTGGCGGCGGGGCTGGCGCGGCGCTGCGAGATCCAGGTCGCCTACGCGATCGGGAAGGCCGAGCCGGTGGGTCTGTTCGTGGAGACCTTCGGCACCGAGACGGTGTCCGCCGGCCGGATCGAGGAGGCCATCGGCGAGGTCTTCGACCTGCGGCCGGCGGCCATCGTGCGCGACCTCGACCTGCTGCGGCCGGTGTACGCCAGTACGGCCGCCTACGGGCACTTCGGGCGCGAGCTGCCCGGGTTCACCTGGGAGCGGACCGACCGGGCCGAGGCCCTGCGCCGCGCGGCGGCGAAGACCGGCTGATCCACGGCCCCCGTCCCGGGCCGGGCCCGGCCGGGCCGGCCGGCTGAGCCCGGGCCCGGGTCGGCTGGGCTCGGTTGGGCTGGCCACGCCCGGCACGGCCCGGCTTGACCCGGCTTGGCTGAGCCCGGCTCGGCCGGGCTCGGCTCGGCTTGGCCCCGCCCGGCACGGCCCGGCTGGACTCGGCCCGGCCCGGCTCGGCTCGGCTCGGCTGGGCTCGGGTGGGTGCCGCTCTTTCTGGAGGAACCCGATGCCGATCAGTTCTGCACGGTCCCCGGCCCGCTCCCGTACGGCGGCGCGGGGTCATGCCCCGCGCTGACCGGGCGCCGCGGCGGCGCTACGGCCGCCGGGGCGGCGGGCACGGCCCACGTCGTCCGGCAGTGCTCGCGCCGGGGCAGGCCGTCGGTCCGCTGGAGCGGCCGGCGGGCACGGCGCACGTGTGGCTGGCGGACGCCGCACGCCCGCCCCGCGCGGAGCACTCCCCGGCGCGGGTGCTGGACGCCCGGGAGCGCCGGCGCGCCGCCGCGCTGCACCGGTACGCGGACCGGCGGTGCTACGTCACCGCGCACGTGGCGCTGCGGGTGCTGCTCGGCGCGTACCTGGGCCTGGCGCCGGAGCGGGTGCGGCTGGTGCGCGAGCCCTGTCCGTGCTGCGGGGAGCCGCACGGCCGGCCGGCGGTGGCGGGGGCCCCGTTGCACTTCTCGCTCTCGCACAGCGGGGACCTGGTGCTGCTGGCGTTCGCCGCCTCGCCGGTCGGGGTGGACGTGCAGACCACCACAGGCAGCGGCCCGGACGTCGCCGAGGAGGTACGGGGCGTCCTGCATCCCCGGGAGGAGGCGGAGCTCTCCCGGTGCGATCCGGCCTCGCGGATGGACGCCTTCGCACGGGCCTGGGTGCGCAAGGAGGCCTACCTCAAGGGGCTGGGCACGGGCCTGGCCCGGTCGGCCGCGCTGGACTACCTGGGTACGGGGGCCGGGCCGGTGGCCGGGCCCCCGGGGTGGCGGGTCCAGGACGTCACCGTCCCGGCGGGGTACGCGGCGGCGCTCGCGGTCCGCGACCTCGCGGCGGGCGCGGGCGGTGATCGGTAGCCCGTACCGGCGGCGTACACGGCAGCGGGCGCGGTCCGTAATCTCGCGGTGGGCGCGGGCGCGGACGGCGGTCAGTAGCCCGTGCCGGCGGGCTGGGTGCGGCGGGTGCCGAGGTCGGAGAGGGCGGTGAGCACCATCGGCGGGTGTTCGGCGAGGCGGCGCAGCAGGTGGGGCAGCCAGTCGGTGCCGTAGGCGGCGTGGATGCGGCAGCGGCGGCCGGCGTCGCGGTGGTGGCGCAGCAGGTCCGGGCGGACGCCGTGGAGCATCTCGATCTCGGTGTGGCGTTCCACCAGTCCGGCCCGGACGGCCTCGGCGAGCAGGTCGAGGTCCTGGGTGGCCAGGCTGAGGCGTACGCCCCGGTCGAGGAGCCTGCGGGCCAGGCTCAGGTAGCGGTCGTCCAGGGCGGGGCCGCGGCCGAGGGCGATCTCGGGCGGCTCCCGGAACTCCCCCTTGACCAGCCGGATCATCCGGCCCGGCCGGGCCACGCGGTCGATGTCCCGCTCGGTGCGGTGCAGGTGGGCCTGGAGGGTGAGGCCGAGGTTGGCGTACCGGCTCGCGAGCTGGCGGTGGACGCCGAGCACGGCGTCGACGCCGGGTGAGCGGTCCATGCCGAGGACCACGTCGCCGCCCTGGGCCTCGGCGGCTTCCGCGATGCGGGCGGCGCGGCTCACGGCGCGGGTGCGGGAGGTGGCCAGGCCCAGCCGGAAGAGGTCGACGCCCAGCCGTTCGGGGGCCGGCCGGTGGCCGAGCAGCGCGAGGTACTCCTCCGCGGCCCGTTCGCCGTGCGCGGGGCCGGCGCCGGCCTCGCCGACGAACTCGGCGGTGACGGCGTACCCCTTGGTGCGCAGCACGGCCAGGGCCTGGAGGAACTCCTCGCGGCCGGGGGCCAGTACGTAGCGCAGCGCGGCGGGGGCGAGGATCTCCCGCAGGGCCGAGCCCGGGGCGGTGGACGCGGCGAGGCAACGGGGATCGGCGGCGAGGACGCGCAGGCCCTCGGCCGCCGCCTCGTACAGTGCGCGCTGGGAGAGCTCGTGCGTCACGACGGCACCTCGGCCTTCTCGTGTGTACCCCCGGGGCGGACGCAGGTTTTGACAACCTTGGCAATCTGATGCCAATACCTGGCAACAGGTTGCCTCACGAAGCATCTTCTTGGCAATGCCCACAGCGCGAAACCGCCGCCCGCCGGGGCCTGTTCGGCTCCCGCGGACGGCGGCGCGACGGACGGAAGGGCCGCTCAGGCTCCCGTCCGGGCGGTCCGCGCGGTCGGGAAGGCCTTGACGGGGTGGGCGTCGCGCGCCCGGACCAGGGACTCGGCGGTGAGCCGCCAGATGTCGGCGGCGAGATCGACACTGCCGGTCTCCTGGGCCTGCGCGGCCAGCCTCTGCAGCCCCGCCAGGCCCTCCTCCTCGGCGCCCTCCAGCATGAGCAGCCGGCAGCGCAGGACCTCCAGGCGGACCCCGTCCCGGTAGGTCATGCGCAGCTCGAAGCGGCCCAGCCGGTCCAGGAGTGCGCGGGCGTCCATGACCCGGCCCTCCAGGAAGGCCAGTTCGGCACCGAGCGCCGTCAGTTCCTGTTCGAGCGCGGGGGTCCCGGCGAAGGGCAGTCCGCTCTCGGCGGCCTCGACGTAGCTCTGGGCCACGTCCGGTTCCGGCGGGTACTTCTGCAGGTGGAGCCGGGCCGCGGCCACCCGCAGGCGCAGCCACAGCGTGAGGTTCTCGCGGCCGCTGTACCCCTGGAGCGCCTGCTCCAGGAGCGCCTGCGCGGGGGCGAACTCGCCCTGGCGCACCCAGACCGCCGCGGCGGTCCACATGGCCTCGGCCCACAGCGCGTCGCTCTGGCCCTCGACGAGGGCCGTCAGCTCGTCGGCGTGGCCGCGGGCCTCGGGCAGCCGGCCCGCCTCGGCCTCGACCGATACGAGGACCAGCAGGGCCGTCGCCATGTCCTGGCGGGACAGCCCGCCGTCCCGGGCCAGCCGGTGGGCGGTGGCGGAGGCCTCGATGGCCGCGGTGATCTCACCCGAGGCGCGCATGCACCGGGCGAGGTGGGTGAGGCCGCGGGCGCGCAGCTCGGTCAGGCCGATCTCGTCGCCGAGGCCGACGAGTTCGTCGAGGTAGGCGCGCTCCTGGGCGAGTTCGCCCCGGCGGCGCTTCCACTGGGCCAGCAGCCACAGGCTCTGCCAGCGCAGCAGGGGGTCCTGCCCCTGGGCCGACCTGAGGGCCTCGGCGAGGAGTTCGCCGGTCTCGTCGGAGTCGAGGGAGGTGGCGATGGTCAGGCTCTGGACCAGCGAGCCTGCCCTGGACCCCTCGAACTCGGCCGGGCTGATGCCGAGCCGCTCGGCCAGGTAGGCCACGGCGCGCTCCGTCGGCTGCCGGGCGCCCGATTCCAGGCGGGACAGGTAGCCCGCCGACATGCCGTCGCCCGCGACGGCGGACTGCGCGAGGCCGCGCTCGGTCCGCAGTTGCCTGAGGCGGCGCCCGAAGGATGGCTGCTCCAACACGTGTTTTCCCTCAACGGTCTCGACGAACGGCTGGGATCGGCGTACCGGGGTGTTCAGAGTCTCACCATCTTGCCGTATCTGTGCCACGGGCTTCCACCCACATGTGCCAAAGAGTAGCGAGGCGGTCGGGTCCCAGGCAAGGATTCGGGGCCGCAACCCCCTTGCGATCAGGGCTGATCAGTGAACTGCGCTTGTTCTCATGGCGCGTTGGATGACAGCACGCTTGGCAACTCATTGCCATCACGGCCGCCGTTGCCCTACTTTTGCTTGACAGACCAGAGCCGGCGCCGCGGGACCGCCCGTCGCCGAGGCCCATCAGGAGGCGGCGTACATGACCCGCGACCGTTCCCATGACATCGCCGTCACCGGCATGGCCGCCCGGTTGCCGGGCAGCGGCGACTTCCCCGTCCGGTGGCGGGCGCCGCGTACGGCGGGCCCGCGGCACCGGCTGATGCTGGAGGCCGTCCGCAGGGCGCTGGGGGACTCCGGTCCCGAGCCGTACTCCGAGGCGGCGGCGACGGGGGTGTACGCGTCCGGCGCCGCCGGGCCCGGCCACACCGCGCGGCGGATCGCGCACCGGCTCGGGCTCACCGGTCCGGTGCGGGACTTCCCGGCCGCCGGGGGCTCGGCGCTGGTGACCGTACGGGCGGCCGTCGAGGCGCTGCGGGCCGGGGAGTGCGACCTGTGCGTGGTCGTCGCGGGCCACGGGGCCGGGGGGCACGAGCCCTCGCAGGCGGGGGCGGCCTGCCTGGTCCTGCGGCGGCTGGGGGAACTGCCGGCCGGCGCGCCGCGGCCGTACGGGGTGATCCTGGACGCGGCCGTCACCGCCGCCGGGCCGGACCGGGCCGCTGCCGAGCCCGGCGCGGGCGCGGGCACGGACATCGCCGGGCTGGTCTCGCTGGTCGACGCCCTGCTGGTGCTGCGCGGGCAGGCCGGGGAGGTGCGGCCCGCGCGGGTCTCGGACGCCCGCGCCCATGTCGTGCTCGGCCCCGCGCCCGTGCCCGCGCCGAAGGCGGCGGGCCGCCGGATCGCCGACGGCCGGGGCGGTACGGCCGCGGCCGCCCTCGGCGTGCCCTGGAGGGCGGCCCGGCCGGTGGACCTGGCGCTCCTGCGCACCACGGCCCGGCCGGCGGCGGACGCCGCGCCCGAGACGCTCGGGGACTGCGAGGTACGGGACTTCGTGGTCACCGCCTGGTGCGAGCTGCTGCGCCTGTCGGGCGGGCTCACCGACCACTCGGACTTCTTCGCGCGCGGCGGGGACTCGCTGCTCGTCACGCGGCTCGCCCGGCGGATCTGCCTGGAGTTCGGGGTGGAGGTGACCGCGCCCGAACTGTCCCGCCGCAACCTGGGCGACCAGGTCGCACTGGTCCGCACCTTGCGCACCCACCGCCTCAACGGCGCCGCCTGACCCCCCGCACACCCGCCCCGAGGCCCGCTACTGCGCTGATCCGTCGCTGGGCGCGCTCCCGTTTGCCCAGGTTACGGCGGTCGCGAGGTCGGGGACCGGTGCTGGCGGGAACGTACGCGAAGTCGTCCCGTTCCTCCGAAACGCGCGGCTCGTCGGGGCGGAGGTGGGGGCCGCCGTGCACGGGCCGGTGGCACCGGTAGATGTCCATCGGCGGTCGGCTTCGCGGCCTCTCTTGTCGATCCGCCCAGGCTCTACGCTGAGTCGGTGACCGAGACGCTGCCCCCCGTGGGTATTGACCTCTTTGATGTGCAACGGCTTCACCTGGCGGAGGTTGAAGCGCCGCCGCTGTCACCCGAGGATGAATCGGCCGGAGACCGCGTGTGGGACATGGCGGTCCAGGCCAACCCGACCCTCTTCGACGGGCCGGTGGTGGCGTGCGCGGGACTGGGATGGATCGGGCCGCACGCCCTTCGCCTCTCCTGGGCGCGGGTGACCTACCGGCACTACGCCCTGCGCCAGGTTGCGGGCGCCACTGCGCTGCCGTCGTTGTTCGTGAACGTCGTCCAGCCGACCGATGACGGTCGTGTATTGGCGGCGAGGATGTCGCCGTCCACGGCAGCCCCGGGCCGTTGGCAGCTGCCGGGAGGTTCGGTAGAGCCGCCCCTGGACGGCGAAGCTCTGGATGAGGCTGCACTGGGTGGCCAGGCGTCGCGGGAGCTGGTCGAGGAGATGGGTATCGACACGGCCCCCGGGGCTTTGCGGCTGTGGGCGGTTACCCGCGGAGAGAACAGCAGCATCGGCCTGACCTACCTCGCCCCGGCCCTGCCGGAGTCCGCGCTGCGCGAAGACTTCGCCGCTGCGGCGAGGGCGGAGCGCGCTCAGGACCGTGAACCCGAACTCGACGAGATCGCGCTTGTGCGCTCCCCGGACGAGCTCGCCCGCCTGGTCGGCCCGCACGCGGACTACCTGGAGCCGGTCGTCCGCCGGTACACGCAGACACCGCTTCGCCGCGACGCCTGACTCAACTGCCGGCGAGGAAGTCGCGGGCACGTTCGTCGAGTTCCGCCGCGCACCGCAGGCCACGGGCCCGGAAGCGGGTGAGGTCGCCCCTCATGCGGCTGACGGCCTTGCGGGTGCGGACGGAGCGGACGCCGTCCATGTGGTCGATCGCCCGGTGCCAGGTGGCGCACGCCTGCTCGATGCCGCCGCGCTTGAGGTGCATCTCGGCGCTTGATTTCTGGGCAGCGAGTCAGCCGACCGCCGCGGCCATGCTCGCCTTCCTCGGCCGCCACAACACCCGTGCCGAGACCATCGAATTCCGCCGCGGAGCCCTGCCGCCCTGTCCCATCCCGCTGCACAACCTTCACCGCTTCCGGCCCATCGCCGAGTCCTGGCACCCGTGGATGCTGCGCATCCTCGACGTCCCCGAGGCCGTCCGGCTCCGTGGCTGGCCCGCCGACCTCACCACCGCTGTACCGATCGAGATCGAGAACGAGGCCGGCGACTCCTGGGGCCGTTGGATGTTCCAGGTGATGGCCGCAGCTGCCGAGATCACCCCCACCCGTGTCGAAGGACAGGTGACCTTCACCCGGCGCCGGCTCGCGGTCTGGTACGCCGTGGCTACCGGTCCGCCACCTCGGCCCGGATGGCCGGGGTCCATGCCGTGCCGGAGAAGGCGCTCGCGTCCCTCGTCCGCAGTACGGCAGACCTCGAACCCTGGCTGCCCGACCACTTCTAGCGGTTACGCGTGCTCGTAGTACGCCACGACACCCGGGGCGGGGACCGCACGTGCCGCCGTACAACCGACAGCCCAGGTCGTCGCGACGAACGGCAGGCTGCTCCCCAGGGCTTGTTCCGTGCCTACGCCACGCTCGTCGAGGGCGCGCCAGGAAGTACGACCATCGGCCCGCCCCGGCGCCCCGGAGGGTGCCCGGCCACGTCCGCACAGGCCTTCGCGGCGGCGGGGGCGGTGGTGGTGCAGCGAGTTGCCAAAGTCTGGCAATTCGTTGCCACCCCCTTCCGGCTCCACTAGGTTCCTGGCCGTCGCGAACTCTCCGACACTCCGTCGGGTCCGACCCATCGAGGAGACGCCATGCGTACCGTCCTTCGCGTTGCCCGCCTCACCGCCTCCGCCGCCACCGGGCCCGATGACATCGGCTGGCCCAGGCGCTGACCGGCTGCCGCCCTCGCCACCATGAGCTGGCTGGAGCGCACGACCCCCCGCCCCGAGGCGGGATGGCGGCTGATCTGCTTCCCCCACGAGGGAGGTTCGGCCCGCCTCTTCGACACGTGGGGCGAGAGCCTCACCGCCGCCGAGGTGTACGCCCTGCGGTATCCGGGGCGCGGGCCCCGCTCCGACGAGCCGTGCCCGACCGACGTGCACCGGCTGGCGGCCGCCGTCGCGCGGGCCGTCCACCCGCTGATGGACCGTCCGGTCGCCCTGTTCGGGCACAGCCTGGGCGCCTGGGTGGCCTTCGAGACCGCCCGGCTGCTCCAGCGGGCCGGCTTCCCGGTGGGCCACCTGTTCGCCTCCGGCGCCCCCGCGCCGCAGACCCGTACGGGGCTCGGCCCGGGCCGCAGCCAGCACGGCCACGACGCCGTCGCCGCCGCCCTCGTAGAGCTCGGCGGCCGTGACGGGCGGCTGCTGCTGGACCCCGCGCTGCGCCGGTCGGTGCTGCCGTACGTCGCCGCCGACCACCGGATGCTGGACGGCTACGTGTACCGGCAGGGGCCGCCGCTCGACTGCCCGGTCACCACCGTCGTCGGGGCCGCCGACCCGCACGTCACCCCCCGGGACACCACCGCCTGGGCCGGGCTGACCCGCCGCGGGCACCGGGGGTACACGATGCCCGGCGGCCGCCTCTACCTCTGCGCGCACCCCCCGCTCCGGCTGATCGGAGCCCTGCCCGCGCCCGCACCGGCCGCCGGGGCCGCGCCCGCGGCCCCCACACCCGCGCGGCCCTGACCCGTTCCTGGAGGAACCGACGATGCCCCACATCACCCTGGACAACGACCTGCCCGGTATCAGCGGCCTGATGGCACAGCGGCCGGACACCGCCGCGCCGCTCGGCGCCCTGGCCGACGCCCTGCTCCGCACGGCGACGCCGTCGCTGGGCCGCGGTGAGCGGGAGCTGATCGCCGCGTACGTCTCCGAGCTCAACGGCACCCGCTTCTGCTCCGACTCGCACCGCGCGTTCGCCGCGGCGCAGCTGGCCGGGGGCCATGAGCTGGTCAAGGCGGTGCTCGCCGACCCGGCCTCGGCGCCGGTCGGGGCCAGGACGCGGGCGCTGCTGCGGATCGCCGCCCAGGTGCAGGCGCACGCCGGTCCGGTGACCGACGAGGCGGTGGCCGCGGCCCGCGCCGAGGGCGCCTGCGACGCCGACATCCACGACACCGTCCTGATCGCGGCGGCGTTCTGCATGTTCAACCGGTATGTGGGCGGCCTGGCCACGGAGCTGCCCACGAGTGAGGCGTACTACTGCGAGGCGGCCCGCCGGATCGTCAGCCGGGGCTACGCCGGTGCCCGCTGAGCCGGCTCCGGGCGCCGCGCGTGAGCCGCTGGTCCCCTTCCTGGACCTGCGGGCGCCCTACACGGAGCTGCGGAGCGGCCTCGACGCGGCCTGGGCCCGGGTGATGGGCTCGGGCCGCTTCGTGCTGGGGCCCGAGGTGGAGGCGTTCGAGGAGGAGTTCGCGGCGTACTGCGGCGGCGCGCACTGCGTGTCGGTGAGCAACGGCGGGTCCGCGCTGGAGCTGGTCCTGCGCTGCCTGGGGATCGGGCCGGGCGACGAGGTGATCGTGCCGGCCCACACGTTCGTGGCGACCTGGCTGGCGGTCTCGGCCGCCGGGGCCACCCCGGTGCCGGTCGAGGTGGACGAGCACACCTGGACCCTGGACGCCGCGCAGGTGGCGGCGGCCGTCACACCGCGGACCCGGGCGCTGCTGCCGGTGCACCTGTACGGGCATCCGGCGGACCTGCGGGCCCTGGCCGGGTGCGCGCGGCGGTACGGGCTGGCGCTCGTGGAGGACGCGGCGCAGGCACCGGGGGCGCTGGTGGACGGGCGCCGGGTGGGCTCGGGTGACTCCACGGTCGCGTTCAGCCTCTACCCGGGCAAGAACCTCGGTGCCGTGGGTGACGCGGGCGCGGTGGTGACCTCGGACGGGCAGCTCGCCCGCCGGATCCGGCGCCTGCGCAACTACGGCTCCGAGGTGAAGTACCGGCACGAGGTGCGGGGCACCAACTCCCGGCTGGACGAGCTCCAGGCGGCCGTGCTGCGGGTGAAACTGGAGGTCCTGGACGAGTGGAACGCCCGGCGCTCGGCCGTGGCCGAGCGCTATCTGCGCGCGCTCGACGGCCTGCCGGGGCTGGTGCTCCCCCGGCCGGCCCCCTGGGCGGCCCCGGTGTGGCACCTGTTCGTCGTGCGCTGCGCGCGGCGGGCGCGGCTGCGCGAGCTGCTGGCCGAGTCCGGGATCGAGACGCTGATCCACTATCCGGTGCCGGTGCACCGCTCGGGCGCGTACGCCGACGCGGGCCTGCCGGCCGGTTCCTTCCCGCTGTCGGAGCGGCTGGCCGACGAGGTGCTGAGCCTGCCGATCGGACCGCACCTGTCCGCCGGGCAGGCCGGCCGGGTCGTCACCGCCCTGGAGGAAGCCCTTACCCGGCTCGTCTGAGCGGGGGCCGGGCAAGATCTGGAAGAGACCGCCTAAGGGCTGTCCCGTAATCCCCGGTGGATCAGCGCACGGCGTCAGATGCGGTGCATCGCAAGGCGGAGGGGCGTCCTCATACTGGGCGTATTCGGGCGCTCCGACAACGCGGCGAGGTGCCGTAGCTGTCGTCGTGCGCCCGCCGGGGATTACGGGACAGCCCTTAGGGCGCCGGCGACGCCGGGCGGAGGCTGCACGACGGTGTAGGTGAGGCGGTTGTAGTTTTCGGATCATCTCGTCATCTCGCCGACCAGATGAAGATGGCGGCGATGTGGAGTCCGGCGAGGTAGATGGTGGCGGTCTTGTCATATCGGGTGGCCAGGCCGCGCCACTGCTTGAGCTGATCGATCCGTATCACCGGCCACGGGTGGCCAACGGTCCAGGGGGCGGTCGATGGCTCCTCCAACGGGATCGGGGCGGCAGCCGCGGGGTCGGGCCGGCGACTGACGCGGGGCCGCGGTGAAGGCGTCGGCCGGGGCTCGGGTGGTGGCGGCGGGTGCCGCTGGACTTGGCTGAGTCGCCGGGCGGCATTGGTAGCGCCCGGGGCGGCTCCCTACCATGGGCCGATCCCGACGAGGAGGGGCGCATGGAGCCGGGACGGGATGACGGGCCACCTGCGATCCACACGCACATGCACACGCGCGGCGGGGCCCGGGCCGCGCGCGGAGCCGGCTTCGAGAGATCGTCAACGATTTCCGTCGTACACCCAACGGAGGGCCCGTCATGGCCTGGATACACCTGCTCATCGCCTCGGCCTTCGAGGTCGTCTTCGCCCTGGGCACCAATGCCACCGAGGGCTTCACCAAGTTATGGCCGTCCGTCGTCACCGTGCTCGCGGCGGCCTTCGGCGTCTACTTCCTGAGCCTGGCGCTGCGGACCCTGGACGTCAGCGTCGGGTACACCATCTGGACCGGCATCGGCTCGGTCGGCACGGTCACCCTCGGCACGGTGATCTTCGACGAGACGCTGAACATCGGCAAGGTCATCGCCTTCGTCCTCATCATCGGCGGGATCCTGGGGCTCAAGCTCGCCGACCGCACGTCCGGGACGGCGAAGGCCCCCGAGCCCGAGCCCGTCTCGGTCTGACGGCCGGTCACGCACACCCCTCTGCCACCGACCCGAAGGAGCACCGTCATGGCCTGGCTCTACCTCGCGATCGCCATCGTCTTCGAGATCGCCTTCGCCCTCGGTACGAACGCCGCCAAGGGCTTCACGAAGCTCTGGCCCTCCGTTTTCACCGTGCTCGCCGCGGCCTGCGGCGTCTACGCTCTGAGCCTGTCCCTGCGGACGCTGGACGTGGCCGTCGGCTACACCATCTGGACCGGTGTCGGGGCCGTCGGCACGGTCGCGCTGGCGTCCGTCCTCTACAAGGAGAGGATCACCCTGCCCAAGATCGCGTCGTTCGCCGCCATCATCGGCGGTGTGGTGCTGCTGAAGTTCTCCGCCTCCCTGTGACGGGGGCGCGGCGCCTCGCGAGAGGTCGAAGGCGTCCAGGCGGACGGCGAGGGCGCGGGCCAGCCACAGGCCGATGCCGCCAGCGCCGCATCCGGCGTCCACGAGGAGCTGGCCCGGACGCATCCGCAGCCGCGCGGCCAACAGCCCCAGCAGGGGCCAGTCGCAGGAGCTGGAGGCGGCGATCTCGGCCGGGTACTCCTCGCCCATCGCCTCGGCGTACAGGCGCGAGACCAGACCGGTGCGGGCGCGGGTCGCGTGGAAGGCGTCGTACTCGGCCGACCTCACGGTCGGGGTAGTGGTGTTCATCGGGGCATCGCCCTTCTGATCCGGGATGGGGTGCCGGGGCAGACGACCTGCACGGCGTGGACGGGGCAGTCCGGAGCGGACAGGTCCAGGGCCACCGGCTCGTGCCCGGTGACGTCCGCGACCTGCCGGGCCACGGTCCTTGCCCGGTCGGCGAAGGTGCCGCGGGCCGGTGTGAAGCGAAGCTGCCACACCGCGCACGCCGACACAGTCGGAGCACTCAACGTTCTACGGGCCGGGCTGGTCCGTCGCGAAGCCCAACCGGCATAGCGAGAAGCCCCCTCGTTCACGAGGGGGAGGAGTCACCGACCACCCCGTCCACGACCTGTTCAATGGTCTGCCCCGTCAGAAGTGGAAACGCCGTTCCTGCGGGAATGGAGTCCACGGTCCGCGGGTCTACGACTGGGCTCGCGTCGAGGTCCGTCCCTGGCACCGCGAAGACCGCCGCCACTGGGTGATCGCCCGGCGAAGCGTCCCCAGGCCCGAGGAGATCTCGTACTACATCGCCTACTGCCCCGCAGGATCCACCCTCGACGAACTGATCCACGTCGCCGGCAGCCGATGGGCCGTCGAGGAATGCTTCCAGAGCGCGAAGCAGGAGTGCGGCCTGGACGACTACCAGGTCCGCCGCCACGACGGCTGGCACCGCCACATCACCCTCGCCATGGCCGCCCACGCCTGCCTCACCGTCCTGCGGGCCCGCGAACAGGATGCCGGGAAAGCAGAAACGGATCCTCCCAGCTCATACCCCTCACCCTCCCCGAAGTCAGACGCCTGATCACCCGCCTCACCCGACCCCGCCAGAGCACCAACCACGTCCTGCACTGGTCGTACTGGCGCCGACGACGGCAACACCAAGCCCGCGTCAGCCACTACAAACGCCGAGGCCACACACCACCCGAAGCCAACAAACCATCACAGCAAACACCGTTGCAGTACCAGGTGCGCATCCTCGAAGATGTTCCGCTCACCGCGCCGCGGCCACCCTTGAGCAGTCGAACCGCGCCGGAATGCAGAATCAAGGGAGTCCTGACGATGCCGCGTGAGAAAGCCCTGGTCTACCTGGTTCAGCAAAGCGTGTGGGATTCGCCCATGGAATCCATGCCGCTCGCCATGGGGTACATGAAATCCACGGCCCTGGCCGATGACCGGATAGCCAGGGAAGCCGACATCCGCATCCTGAACTACCGGGGCGGAAAGACCCTGTCGAGCATGGCGAACGAAATGTTCCGGGACGGTGTTCCGGACGTGCTGGCGTTCTCCGTGCTCGGGTGGAACTTCCGGACCTTCGGCTCCCTCGCCGAAACGTTCAAGCAGCTCAACCCCGATGGCTGGGTGGTCATGGGCGGCACGCACGTGGCCCATCAGGGGAACCGGGTGTTCCGGATGTTCCCCGAGGTCGACGCCGTTGTGAACGGCGAGGGCGAGTTCGTCTTCCGTGACATCCTTTCCGCGTATCTCGAAGGAACCTCACCGCGCGAACTCAACTCGATCACCGGTCTGACGTACCAGAGCCCCGAGGGCGCCCCGGTGAAGAACGAGGACCGGGAAAGGATCGAGAACCTCGACGACATTCCGTCGCCGTTCCTGACGGGTGCGCTGGAGCTCACGGACGAGAAGGGTGATTTCCGCTACGACGTCGCCATCATGGAGACGAACCGCGGCTGCCCGTACAAATGCGCCTTCTGCTACTGGGGCGGGGCGATCGGGCAGAAGGTCCGGGCGTTCTCCCGCGAGCGGCTGCGGGAGGAGCTGGAGCTGTTCGCCAAGCACCAGGTCCACACGATCGTCCTGTGCGACGCGAACTTCGGGCTGCTGCGCAGCGACGTGGACTTCATGGACGACCTGATCGAGCTGCGCGAGCAGTACGGGTTCCCGCGCGCGCTGGAGACCTCGTGGGCGAAGAACAAGTCCAAGTCGTTCTTCGAGATCGTCAGCAAGATGAAGAAGGCCGGCATGCGCAGCTCCTTCACGCTGGCCCTGCAGACCCTCGACGACAACACCCTGAACCTCATGAACCGCAAGAACATGAAGGTGAACGCCTGGGAGGACCTCGCCGAGTGGCTGGGCAAGGAGGGGCTCGACCTGTACGCCGAGCTCATCTGGGGCGCCCCGGGGGAGACGGTGGAGTCGTTCATGGAGGGCTACGACAAGCTCTCGCGCCGGGTGTCGCGCATCGCCTGCTACCCGATGCTGATGCTGCCCAACACCGACTACACCGAGCAGAAGTCCCGGTACGGCATCATCTCGGTGCGCGGCGACAACGACGACTTCGAGTACATGCTGGCGAACAACACCGTGACCTTCGCCCAGAACCAGCAGATGCAGCGGTTCCTGTACTGGGCGCGCGTGGTCGCCGAGATGTGCGTGCTGCGCCACACCTGGGTGGGGCTGCGCGAGCTGGCCGGCATCACCCAGTCGGAGGCGCTGCGCAGCATCGGCGCGTACATCGAGGATTCCGGTGACCCGGCGGCCGAGCCGCTGCGGGCGGCGATGGCGAGCGCCATCGGCGGTACGGGTGACATCGCCCAGGGCGTCACCCTCTTCTACACCGACGCGGACTCCCGCGAGCTGCTGCGGCGGTGGTGGGCCTCGGAGATCCGGCCCAAGCTGCCCGCGGAATCGGCCCCGGTGGTGGAGGAGATCTTCCGCTACGACCTGCTGACGCATCCGGTGTACCACGACCCGGAGGCCCCGGTCCCGGTGGAGTCCGCGCTGCCGGTGGTGTCGCTGCGCGGCGAGGGGTACCACGTACGCGGGGGCGTGCGGCTGGAGTACGACGTGCCGGCGATCATCGCGGCGCTGCGCGGGGACCGGGAGGCGGACCTGCGTCACGCGCCGGTGTCGCTGGACCTGTACTACCGGACGGGTTCGCACAACGCGGTGACGTCCACCAACCACGAGGTGATCATCCACTACATGGGGATGTCGAAGGACGAGGCGCTGGCCAACGCCGCCGCGCTGGACACCGCGAGCCCGACGACGGAGCTGGTGGCCGACCACGGCGGGTGTGCGTGAGCGCGCCGGCCACGGGTGCGGCGCGGGGCGCCGCGCCGGGGGCGCGGAGCGGCGCGGAAGCGGACGGGCCGTTGGACCCGGCGGCGTTCCGCGCGCGGTTCCCGATGCTGCGGCGCACCACGCACCTGGGTTCGTGCAGCCTCGGGGCACGTTCGACGGACGTGGACGAGGCGATGGCGGGCTTCTTCGGCGCGATGGACAAGACGGTCTCGCCGTGGCCGGAGTGGGAGGTGGCGATCGAGGACGCCCGCGGCCGGTTCGCCTCGCTCGTCGGGGCGCGGCCGGGGGACGTCGCGCTGGTCCCCCATGCCACCCAGGGTGCCTACCAGGCGGTGTCGGTCGTGGACCTGGTCACGAGGCCCCGGCTGGTGGTCTCGGCGGAGGACTTCCCGACGATCGCGCACGTCCTGCTGGCGCAGCGCCGACTGGGCGCCGAGGTGGTGTTCGTGCCCGGAGGCGATCCCGACGCGGTGGCCGAGGGGTACGCGGACGCGATCGACGAGCGCACCTCGCTGGTCTTCCTGCCCTCGGCGACGTTCCTGCAGGGGGTGCGGCTGCCGGTGGCGCGGATCGCGGCGCTGGCGCACGCGGCCGGGGCGCGGGTGTTCGTCGACGCCTACCAGTCGGTGGGCGTGGAGCCGGTCGACGTGGCGGCCTGGGACGTGGACTACCTGGTGGCGGGCTCGCAGAAGTACATGCTCGGGGTTCCGGGGCTGGCCTTCCTGTACGTACGGCCGGAACTGCGCGACGAACGGGAGCCGTTGCTCACCGGCTGGTTCGGCCGGGTCGACCCGGACGCCTTCGACCCGTACACCCTGGACTTCGCGGACGGGGCGCGGCGCCTGGAGACCGGCAACCACGCGGTGCCGGCGGCGTACGCGGCGGGGGCCGCCCTGCGGCTGATCCAGCGGGCGGGTCCGGACGAGGTGCGCCGGCACGTGTCGGCGCTGACCGGGCGGGCGGCCGGGCTGCTGGCCGAGCAGGGCGAGAAGCTCGCCGGTCCGGCCGGCCCGGCCGACCGGGGCGCGCACCTGGCGCTGTGCGATCCGGATCCGGGGGCGCTGGGCGCGTGGCTGGCGTCGCGCGACATCCGGATCGCCCCGCGCGGGGCGTTCGCCCGGATCTCCTTCCACTACTTCAACAACGAGGACGACGTGGACCTCGTGTGCTCGGAGATCCGCGAATACCGGGAGTCGCGCGGCCGCTGACGGCGGGTACGGGAAGAGGGCGGGCCGGCGGTCGATCCGCCGGCCCGCCCTCGTGGCGTGTATCCGCTCAGGCGGCGGTGGGGGCCGCGTCCTGCGCGGTGCCGGCCGGGGCGCGCAGGCCGCGTACGAGGTCGGCGGCCTTCTCGGCGATGGCGATGGTGGGGGCGTTGGTGTTGCCCCGGACCACGGTCGGCATGACCGACGCGTCGGCCACGCGCAGCCCCTCGATGCCCAGGACCTTCAGGTCCGCGTCGACGACGGCGCCCATGGCGCAGGTGGAGGTGGGGTGGAAGATGGAGTGGGTGACGCGCCGGACGTAGGCGCGCAGGTCTGCGTCGGAGGCGGAGGCCGGCGGCAGGTACGGGGTCGCCGTGTAGGGGGAGAGCGCCTTCTGACCGGCGATGTCGAGGGCGATCCGCAGGGCGGCGACGGCCGTGTCCAGGTCGGCTTCCTCGGCGAAGTAGTTGTGCTGGATGCGCGGCTTGGCCGTCGGGTCCTCCGAGGCCAGGCCGACCGAGCCCCGGCTGCGCGGGGTGAGCAGGGAGGGGCCGAAGGTGAAGGCGTGGGCGGTGGGCACGCCGAGGCCTCCGTCGGTGAACATGACCGGGGCGGCGAGGTACTCGACGTCGGGGGCGCCCCGGCCGGCGTCGGTACGGACGAACCCGCCGACCTCGGGGCCGTTGGAGGTCAGCGGTCCGCGGCCTTCGGCGAGGAAGCGCTGGAAGTTCTCGGGGGTGCCCGCGGCGAGCATGCTGATGGGGTGCTCGTGCGGGTAGACCAGCGGGATCAGGACGTGGTCCTGGAGGTTCTGGCCGACCAGGGGCTGGTCGAGGACCACGGGGATGCCGAGGGCGCCGAGCAGGGCGGCGGGCCCGATGCCGGAGAGCTGGAGCAGCTGCGGGGAGTTGTAGGTGCCGGCGCAGAGGATCACCTCGCGTTCGGCGCGCAGGGTGAGCAGCTCGTCGAGGCGGTGGCCGACGACGCCGGTCGCGCGGCCGTTCTCGATCAGGACCCGGTGGACCTGGAGGTTGGTCTCGACGGTGAGGTTGGGCCGGTCCAGCACGGGGTGCAGGAAGGCGGTCGCGGTGCTGGCGCGGCGGCCGTCGCGCTGGTTGAGCTGGAAGGCGCCGAAGCCGTCCTGGGTGGCTCCGTTGAAGTCGTCGTTGGCGGTGTACCCGGCCTCGACGGCGGCTTCCACGAAGGCGGTCGACATGGGGTTCTCGGCGCGGCCGTCGCTGACGGCGAGCGGTCCTCCGGTGCCGTGGAAGGCGTCGGCGCCGCGCTCGTTGTCCTCGGACCGCTTGAAGTAGGGCAGCAGTTCCCCGTAGCTCCAGCCGGGCTGGCCCCAGGCGTCGTAGTCGGCCCGGTTGCCGCGGATGTAGATCTGCGTGTTGATAGAGCTGGTGCCGCCGAGCACGCGCCCGCGCGGGAGGTAGAGGCGGCGCCGGTTCAGGTACGGCTCGTCATGCGTGTCGTAGTCCCAGTCGAGCCGGGTACGGAAGAGCTTCGCGAAGGCCGCGGGTACGTGGATCTGTTCCGCCGAATCGACCGGTCCGGCTTCCACGAGACACACCGTGACCTGCGGGTCCTCGCTGAGCCGGGCCGCGAGCACCGCGCCTGCCGAGCCGCCGCCGACGATGACGTAGTCGTACATGAACCCCTCCTCGGACGTTTGGCTCAAGAATCGCGCAGCGTGCTCCGGGCGGCTTCTCCTGGAGTGCCTAAACGGCTTCCGGTGTAAGGGAGTTGGGGCGCCGGTCAGAGCGCAATCGCGAAGACGCGCGGCGCCGCGGCGGGTGTGACGATGTGGCGTGGGGTTCGCCCGGAACCGACCCGCATACGACAAGGAGATCCAGCATGAGCGAGACCGCCACGTCTTGGGGCAACGCAGCTTGGGGCAACGCCGCCGAGCTTCTCGCCGCCGCCGGTGTGGAGGAGGACGTCGACTACTACCGCTCGTTCACCTCTCCCGACGAGCGGGCCGTGCTGTCGGTGGCGCTGCGGGTGCAGGCCGCCTGGGCGGCGAACGACGGCGACGTCTTCGCGGACTGCTTCTCCGAGAACGGCAGCCTGCTGATGCAGGACGACCAGCTGACGAGCCGTGAGGAGATCCGCTCCTACATGACCAAGGGATTCCAGGGCGTCTACAAGGGCGCCCACGTGACCGGCTACCCGCTGTCGCTGAAGTTCCTGGACGACGGTGTCGCGCTGGCCGTCACCGAGGGCGGGATCGTCCTGGACGGCGAGACCGAGGTCGCCCCGCAGCGCCGGATCCGGGCCACCTGGGTCATCGTCAAGGAGGGCGAGGGCGACCTGCGGCTGTTCTCGCACCAGAGCAGCCCCGTCAACGGCTGACAGCGGCCGGGCGCGGGCCGGGGCGTCCCCCGGCCGCGCGAAGGGCCCCGTACGGCCGGTCCGGTGTCACCGGCCGGCCGTACGGGGCCCTTCGCGTTCGTACCGTCGTGCGTTCCCGTCGTGGGGGGGCGCGTCTACTCGGCGCGGCCGAGGGCGGCCTCCTCGGGTTCGGCGGCGGCCGGCTGCGGCGCGGGTCCGTCGGGGGCCGCGGCGCGCCGGGTGCGCAGCAGGCCGTAGGCGAGGGCCACCAGCACCACCATGGAGGCGGCGCTGGCGCCCGCGACGCTGTTCAGGCCGTTGGTGAAGGCCTCGCGGGCCGGGCCGAGCAGGGTGGCGGCCACCGACTCCGACAGGTCGGCGGCGGCGGCCGACGCGCCGGCCAGCGACTCGCGTGCGGCGTCCGCCGCCCCGGCCGGCAGGCCGGTGGGCAGGGTGTCGGCCGCCTCCGCGCGGTAGACGGCGGTGCCGACGCTGCCCAGCAGGGCGACGCCGAGTGCCACGCCGAGCTCGCTGCTGGTCTCCGAGGTCGACGCCGCCGATCCCGCCTTCTCGGGCGGGGCGGCGCCGACGACCAGGTCGGTGCTGAGCGCGGCCATCGGGCCCAGGCCGAAGAAGATCAGCGTGAAGCAGGCGATGACGGGCAGGGCCCCGGACCCGCTGCCGACCTGGGTCAGGAGCAGGCCGCCGACGGCCGAGAGGGTCGCGCCGGCGGCGATGACCTGACCGGTGCCGATCTTCTGCGCCACCGCGGGCGCCAGCATCGCGCCCACGACGGTGCCCAGGGCTGAGGGCAGCATCCACGGCCCGGCGGCCAGCGGTGACAGGCCGTCGACCATCTGGAGGTACTGGGTGACGAACAGCCCGACGCCGCCCAGGGTGGCCGTGCCGATCAGCATCACGGCCAGGGCCCCGCTGAAGGAGCGGCTGCGGAAGAGGCCGACGTCCAGCAGGGGCGCGGCCAGCTTCCGCTGGCGGGCGACGAACACCACCCCGGCCGCGATGCCGAGGGCCCCGGCGGTGAGGGACACGGCCGACACGCCGTGCGCCGCCACCTCCTTGAGGGCGTAGATGACGGGCAGGATGGCCGCCAGCGACAGGCCGACGCTGGCCAGGTCGAGCCGGCCGGGCTCCGGGTCGCGGTACTCGGGCAGCAGCCGGGGGCCGGCCACCAGCAGCACCACCATGACCGGTACGCCGAGCAGGAACACCGAGCCCCACCAGAAGTACTCCAGGAGCGCCCCGCCGATGACGGGTCCGACGGCGGTTCCGGCCATGAAGCAGCTCATCCACACGGCGATGGCCATGCCGCGCTGCTTCTCGTCCTGGAACATGTTGCTGATCAGCGCCAGCGTCGAGGGGCCGAGGGTGGCGCCCGCGATGCCCAGCAGGGCGCGGGTGACGATGAGCATCTCGGCGCTCGTGGAGTACGCCGCCAGTACGGAGGCGACGCCGAAGGCGGCGGCCCCGATCAGCAGGAGCCGGCGGCGGCCGATGCGGTCGCCGAGGGTCCCCATGGTGATGAGGAAGCCCGCGATCATGAACGCGTAGATGTCCATGATCCACAGTTGTTGGGTGCTGCTCGGGTCGAGGTCGGCGCTCAGGTGCGGCAGCGCCAGGTACAGCACGCCCAGGTCGAGGGCCAGCAGGGTGGTGGGCAGGGCGAGGACCGCCAGCCCGATCCACTCCCGCCGTGTGGCCCTGGGAGCCGGGGGGCCACCGGTCTCGGGGGGTGTTTCCATGGTCTTCCTTCCCGGTCTACGTCACTTCGTCGCTTCGGACAGGGGCTTGGTCCGTGGGGGGCGTCCGGCCTCGGGGGCTCGCGACCTCAGGGGCGGGCGGCTCGGTGGCGCGCGGTCAGGCGCTCCAGCAGGGGGACGATCTCGTTCGGGCTCGGGGTGCCCAGGCGCTGGGTGCGCAGCCGGGCGGCGTTGGCCGCGAAGGAGGGGTCGTCGAGGACGCGCAGCAGCTGGGTGCGCAGCAGCTCGGCGGTGATCTGGTCGGAGTCGGCGACGTACAGGCCGGCGCCCTCGTCCTGGAGGCCGTTGGCGTGGGCCACGGGCGCCCACCACTTCTCGCTCCAGTACGTGCCGGGGACGATCAGCTGGGGGACGCCGTGCTCGACGGCGGTGATGAAGGTGCCGGGCCCGCCGTGGTGGACGATCGCCGAGCAGGTGGGCAGCAGGGTGGTGAGCGGGACGAAGTCCACCAGCCGGACGTTGTCGGGGACGGTGGTCCGCGCGTCGAGCTGGCTGCCGGAGAAGGTGGCGACGACCTCGGCGTCGATGTCGGCGACCGCCTCGAGGAGTTCGGCCGCGGAGGCTTCTATGCCGTGGGACTCGCGGTGCGAGAAGCCGAGGGTCAGGCACACGCGACGGCGCTCGGGCGTGTCGTAGACCCAGTCGGGGGACTGCACGGGGCCGTTGAAGGCGACGGGGCGCACCGGGACGTGGTGGATGCCCTTGGGGTGGTGGATCCAGTCCGGGGACGGGTCGAGGCTCCACTGGCCGAGGACCATCTCCTCGTCGAATTCGCAGCCGTGGAGCTTGAGGATCGGCTCCAGCCAGGCCCGCATGGGGTCGTGGCGGTGGGTCAGTTCGGAGGCGACGGCGGTGCGCAGCTGTCCGAGGGTGTCGACGCCCCACAGGAAGCGGGCATGCGCGGCGCCGCAGGCCCGGGCGGCGACGGGACCGGCGAAGGACAGGGTGTTCCAGACGACCAGGTCGGGCTGCCAGCGGCGGGCGAAGGCGACCAGGTCGTCGAAGGTGGAGTCGGGGGACAGCAGCGGGAAGAACTCGGTGGCCAGGGAGACGTACTCGGCGTACGGGTCGTCCCAGCCGTACTCGCTCTGCCGGGAGGTGGGGCGCAGGGCGGCCGGGGCCGCGCCGGCGGGCGTCCCGCCCGCGGGCTCCTTCTCGGGTTCGGCGTCGGCGAGGTCCTGGCCGAGGTGGGCGGCGGGTTCGCCGACGGGCACGGGCATGAGACCGAGGCCGGCGATGTCGCCGGCCAGGTCGGGATGGCTCGCGACGCGCACCTCGTGCCCCGCGGTCTGCATCGACCAGGCCAGTGGGGCCAGGAGGTACAGCTGAGACTTGTTCAGGCAGGAGACGAACAGGACACGCATGGGAGTCCCTTCCGGTAGCGGGAACGACCTCGGCCGGACGGCCCGGCTCCCCGGGTGCCGGGACGTCCGGCAGGAGCGCCGGCGTCGAGCGTCGCACCGGGGCGGTGGGTCGGGCATCTTCTGGATTGCCCGGTTTCCGCTACCGGTCGGGGCGGGAGGGAGACGGAGACGGAGACGACGGTGGGGCCGTGCGCGTGTTCGCGCACGGCCCCACGGCCCGGGACTCCCGGGGTGCTACAGCTCGGCGGCGTAGGCCTCCAGTACGTCCGCCACCTCCTGCGGGCGGCTGAGCGGCAGGCAGTGGCCGCCGTCGATGGCGTCGGCCTCGATGCCGAGGCGGTCCTTGGCGACCTGCCGGCTCCACTCCTCGGGCATGAAGCGGTCGTCACGGCCGATCAGGACCCTGGAGGGGATGGACGGCCACGTCTCCAGCGGCCAGACCCGGTCCATCGGGGTCTGCTGTTGGATCCGCGCGCGGCGCAGGGCCTCGGCGGCCAGCTCCGGCGGGACGTCGTGGTAGAACTGCGCGTTCTCGTCCTCGCCTTCGGCGGGTTCGTAGACGAGGGCGTTGTGGCCGGTGTTCTGCCACCACTCGTTCGGGGTCTCGCCGGGCCGCGGGATCATCCCGGACACGAACACGATGAGGTCGGCGCCGGTGCGCTCGGCCACGATGGGCGCGGTGAAGCCGCCCAGGGAGTGGCCCGCCACGACCAGGTCGGTGCGGTCGCCGATGGCCTCGACGACGGTGTCGGCGTATTCGCTGTAGGTCGCGTTCTCGTCCTCGCTGGGCAGGTCTACGGCGACCACGTCGTGGCCGCGCTCGCGCAGCGCGGCTTCCACCAGGTGCCAGCTCCAGGCGCCGTCTTCGGCGCCGTGGATCAACACGAAGGTCGTCATGAGGGTTGGTCCTTCCGGTTGGTGCGTGTGCTTAGGCTCCGGCCGCGACCGCCGCCCGGCGGGCGGAGGAGCGGCGCAGCCACCAGTGTGCGGCCAGGAGGGTGACGATCCAGTTCACCCAGAACCCGGCCAACTGGGCCAGTATGGGCAGGAGTTCGTAGTTGAAGTCGGGTATCAGAGCGGTTCCGTACCAGACCGCGTTGAAGAAGATCCGGCCCGTCACGACGCCCATGCACAGCGCGAAGCTGTAGATCATCAGCACGCGGTGCGCCTCGTAGCGGCGGGCGCGCGCCGCGCGGAACCCGCCGATGGTGACGACCAGCGACAGGGCCGCCCAGAGCGTGGTGCCGATGGCGCCGAGGCCGGTGAGCGTGCCGAAGGGCATGATCACCAGGGAGAGCGTGGCGGACGGCACCATGCCGCCGATGACGTACGCGCGCCCGCTGACGCGGTGCACGGCCGGGTGCTCGCGGCGCAGCCAGGGCCACATCTGGAGGCCCGCCGTCACGATGGCGACGGTGCCGAACACGATGTGCGCCACCAGGAAGGCGTAGTGGCCGGCGAACTCCGGATTGATCGGGATCAGCGACTCGGCCGGGTCCAGGCCCAGGTAGCGCGGCCAGGTGTAGACGAGGAAGGCCACGATCACCAGGGCCAGCGGCAGCGTCCAGGGACGCCGCAGCCAGGAGCCCGAGGGGGCCGGGCCGGTGGGAGCGCCCACGGGGTCCGGCGCGGGTCTGTCGGTCACGTGGGCCGGATCGGTCTGAGTCATGGGGCGCACACTCCTGCGCGGGCGGGGGAAGCGGAGGCTGAGTGCCGTATCTGCGACACGGTAGTGAGCGCGGCGGTCGCGCTCTTCTTCCAGATTGCTCAAGTCGGTTCAGGCGGCGATCTCGACGCGGGTGTGGTCACCGACCACCAAGCGGTGGTGGGCGCCCGCGGGCCCGACGGTCGCCGAGCGGCCGATGATCGAGTCGTGCAGGCGGGGCACGTCGGCGACGGTCGCGCCGTCGAGGACGATGGAGTCGCTGACGTACGCCCCGCTCAGGACGCAGTCGCGGCCGACGGAGGTGTAGGGGCCGATCCGGCTGTCCTGGACGAGGGTCCCGGCGCCGATGACGGCCGGGCCGGTGATCCGGGAGGCGACGACCCGGGCGCCGGGTCCCAGCACCACGGGCCCGTCCAGCACGCTCAGGCCGTCGACCGTGCCGTCCAGGGCCGGCTCCAGGGCGCCGAGCAGGCGGCGGTTGCAGGCGAGGACCGCGTCGGCGCTGCCGGTGTCCTGCCAGTAGCCGTCGTGTTCCCCGGCGGTGACCGCGGAGCCCGAGGCGACCATCCACTGGAGGGCGTCGGTGATCTCCAGTTCGCCCCGGGCTCCGGGCCCGATCGCGTCGACCGCGCGGTGGACGGCCGGGGTGAAGAAGTACACGCCCATCAGGGCGAGGTCGCTGCGCGGCTGCCGGGGCTTTTCGACCAGGGCCCGGACCCGGCCGCCCTCACCCAGTTCGACGACGCCGAACGCGCGCGGGTCGGGCACCTTGCGGACCATGACGTGGGCCGCCGGGCGCTCTTCGGCGAACCGCGCGGCGGCCTCGGTGATCCCGTCGGGGAGGACGATGTCACCGAGGTACAGCACGAAGTCGTCGCCGCCGAGGAAGGGGCGGGCGAGGCGGACGCAGTGGGCCAGGCCGAGCGGTTGGTCCTGCCGGATGTAGGTCAGGCGCGCCCCGAACCGGGAGCCGTCGCCGAGCACGCGCGTGAACTCATCGGCCCACTGGCCGACCACCACCCCGATCTCCTCGATGCCCGCCGCCCGGATGTTCTCCAGGACGTACTCCAGAACGGGCTTGTTGGCGATCGGCATGAGCTGCTTGGGCATGGAGTGGCTGAGCGGGCGAAGGCGCGTACCCGATCCGCCCGCGAGGACGAGTGCTTTCACAGCGGTGGCCTCCCGGCGGGGCGTGGTGGCTCAGCCCTTGACGGGGCTGGTCTGGTAGGAGAACAGCTTCCAGTCGCCTTCGTCCTTGACGACCACCCACACGGCGCGGACCTGGTCCTCGGGGGCCGGTCCGTCGAGGTCGGCACGGACGAGCCCGCCCTCGGTGACGGCGACGGCGACGCCGTCGGTGATGAACCGGACGGAGACCGGGTCGTGGACGACGCGGGTGCCCTTGTAGGGGCCGGCGAAGCCCTCGGTGAGGCGGGTGCGGATCTGCTCGCGGCCCTGGAGCTGGTCGTCGCCCAGCAGCAGGCTGCCGTTGTCGGCGAAGACGTCGGCCAGGGCGTCGGCGTCACCGCGGTCCCAGGTGCCGCGGAACCGCAGCGGCACGCTGAGGACGGCTCCTTCCTCGCCGTTGGGGAAACTGCCGTAGTGGCCGGCCCATTCCTTCGCCTGTTCGACGAGGAGGGCGGCCTTGGCGGCCCGTTCGGTCATCGGGTTCTCCTGCCTCTCGGTGGGGTGGGCTCTGCCCGGGGACCGGTGTTCACCAGCGCAGGGTCGCGCCCGCGCCGCGCGGGCTGTTCTGGTAGGCGGTGAGCTGCCACTCGCCGTCGCGCCTGACGATCGTCCAGGTGGAGCGGACCGCGAGGGCGGGGTCGATCTCGGTCTCGCCGGGGGGCAGGATCCCGCCGTGGGTACGGATCAGCGCCACGTCGTCGGTGACGAAGCGCAGGTCGACGGGCTGGCCCGTGACGCCGCTGCCCTTGAACGGGCCGGCGTACGCGGCCGCCATGAAGGCGCGGATCTCCTCGCGGCTGGTCTTGTACACGTCGCCGGGCAGGATGAGCACCCCGTCCTCGGTGAAGACGTCGGCCACGCCGTCGGCGTCGTTCCTCGCCCAGGCGGCCACCAGCTTGAGCGGCACGCCGAGGGCTGCCTTCTCCTTCTCGCTGGTGAACGTCCCGTAGTAGGCGTCCAGTGCTGCGGTCACCATTCCTCCTTCGCCTGCCTGCTCGGACGCGTTCATCGTTGCTCCGCGGCTTCCGCCGGCGCATCTCCTGACGTGCTGGGGGCCGGTGCGGTGAACGTCACCGGCAACGCGGCGAGGCCGCGGGTGATGCTCGGGCCGCCGATGCGCCAACGCAGCTGCGCGGGCGGGTGGTCGAGGGCGATGACCGGGAAGCGGCGCAGCAGCGAACCGAAGGCGATCTCGCCCTCGACGCGGGCCAGCGCCGCGCCCAGGCAGTAGTGGATGCCGTGGCCGAAGGCGAGGTTGTCCCCGTCGGTACGGGTGATGTCGAGCCGGTCGGGTTCCGCGAAGCGCGCCGGGTCCCGGTCGGCGGCGGCCAGGACCACGGACACGACGGAGCCGGCGGGGATGACGGTGCCGGCGACCTCGGTGTCGGCGGTGGTGAAGCGCAGGGTGGCGCGCTCGACGGGCCCGTCGTAGCGCAGCAGTTCCTCGACGGCCGAGGGCAGCAGGTCGGGGCGGTCGCGCAGCAGGGCGAGCTGGTCGGGGGCGCGCAGCAGGGCGAGTACGCCGTTGCCGACCATGTTGGCCGTGTTGTTGTGCCCGGCGACGATCAGGAGCTTGGCCATGCCGATCAGCTCCCGCTCCGAGAGCCCCTCGCGGCCGTCGGCCGCCGCGATGAGCACGCTCAGCGGGTCGGGCTGGGCGTCCACGGGCAGGCGGGTGTCGAGGCGCGCGCGCAGGGTGGCGATCAGCCCGGTCAGGTAGGACTCCATCGCGGCGTTGCCCTGCTTGCGGCGCAGTACGGCCGCCTCGTCGACGGGCGGGGCCAGCGCCATGTCCGTCCAGGTCCCGAACGCCTCGCGGTCGCCCGCGGGCACTCCGAGCAGCTCGCAGATCACGGTGATCGCCAGCGGGAAGGCGAGGTGGGCGACGATGTCGGGTCGCGGCGCGGCGGCGAGGGACTCCAGCAGCCCGTCGGTGATCTCCTGGATCCGCGGCCGCATGGCCTCGATGCGGCGCGGGGTGAACGCCTTGCCGACCAGGCGCCGCTGGCGGGTGTGGTCGGGCGGGTCGCTGTTGAGCATGTTGGCGCCCAGCGGGCCCTCGTCGCCGCCGGCTCCCATGCTGCGCAGCCAGTCGGGTGCGACGGTGGGGTCCTTCGAGAAGCGTGTATCGGCCAATACCTCGCGGGCCACGTCGTAGCGGGTGATGAGCCATGACTCCAGGCCCATGGGTCCGGCCGTCCGGTGCACGGCGCCGTCCTGGCGCAGGAGGGCGTAGGCCGGGTAGGGGTGGGCCTGGAAGGCCTCGCTCAGCAGATCGATCGTGGTCATGGTTCCCCCTCGGCTGTCTCCGGGCGCGGGAGCGCGCGTGGGGCCCAGCATTGGCTTGTTCTCGCCGTCCGGGCACCTTCTGGATTGCGCCGTCGTGTCCGGAAGGCACCGTCGGCGTGCGGTGCGCAACTGAAGAGATGCGGGGGCCCGGGGCCGGTGAAACCGTCGGGCCATACATCCACGGGCACGTCGGGGAGGAACTGATGACGACCGCGCACACACCGTCACGGCAGGAACTGGTCCAGCGGGCCAGGGACCTGGCACCCGTGCTGGGCAAGCACGCGCTGTGGTCCGAGGAGCACCGGAGCCTGCACGACGAGGTGGTGACAGCGATCTCCGACGCGGGTCTGACCCGGATGCGGGTGCCCGCCCGGTACGGCGGCTACGAGAGCGACACCCGCACGGTGGTGGAGGTGCTCGCGGAGCTGGGCCGGGCCGACGGGTCGGCCGCTTGGAACGCGGCGATCTGGCAGATCAGCGGCTGGATCGCGGGCCTGTTCCCGGACGCGGTGCAGGACCTGTTCCACTCCACGCCGCAGGTGCGGGTGTGCGGGATCCTCAGCCCGTCCGCCGTCGCCGAGCCCGTCGAGGGCGGCGTCAAGGTCAGCGGTACCTGGGCCTTCAACAGCGCGGCCCTGCACAGCCACTGGGACATGAACGCGGCGCTGCTGCGGCACCCCGACGGCGCGATGGAGCCGGTGATGACGGCGATCCCGCTGTCGGAGCTGGAGATCACCGACGACTGGTACACCTCGGGCCTGCGCGGGTCGGGCAGCGTGTCGACGACCGCGCGGGAGGTGTTCGTCCCGCAGGAGCGGGTGCTGTTCATGCGCGACGTGCTGCACGAGACGTACGCGTCCGAGCTGAACGCCGCGAGCCCGCTCTTCCGGGGCCCGCTGCTGCCGACGGCGTGCGCGACCATCACCGGGGTGGTGCTGGGGCTGGGCTGGGCCGCCCGGGACGCGTTCTTCGAGCGGCTGCCGGGCCGGGGCATCACGTACACCGACCACTCCAGCCGGCAGCAGGCCCAGCTGACGCACCTTCAGGCCGCGGAGGCCGAGATGCGGATCGAGGAGGCGGAGTTCCATACCTTCCGCGCCGCCGATCTGGTCGACGCCAAGAACGCGTCCGGGCAGCCGTGGACGGTCCAGGAGCGGGCCCGCGTACGGGCCGACATGGGGCGGGCGTGCCAGCTGGTGAAGGAGGCCGTGGACGTCTACTCCACCGCCAGCGGCGGCACCTCCGTCTACCAGACCGTGCCGATCCAGCGGATCGAGCGGGACGTGCGGGTGGTCAACCTGCACGCCATCATGCAGCCCGCCACCAACCTGGAGCTCTACGGACGCATCCTGTGCGGCCTGGAGCCCAACACCCACTACATCTAACGCTGTGACCGGCCCGTCCCGTCCTCCCGTCTCCCCAGGAGTGCACATGCCTGTTCTTCCTGACGACCGTCCGCCCACCGTGGCGGTCGTGGGCTTCGGATACGTCGGCTCGTGCCTCTCGGCGGCCCTGGCCGACCGCGGCCTCCAGGTCGTCGGGGTGGACACCGACGCCGCGCTGGTCGCGGAACTGGGCCGCGGGTACTGCCGCTTCCAGGAGAGCGGCCTGTCCGAGCTGGTCCTCGCCACCATGGCCGCCGGACGGCTGCGGGTCACCACCGACTACGCGGCCCTCGACGACGCCGACGTGGTGGTGATCGCCGTGGGGACGCCAGTCCGCGCGGACGGTTCGCTCGCCGACGAGGCGCTGCGGGAGGTCTGCGCGGAACTGGGCCGGCGGCTGCGTCCCGGCCGGCTGGTGGTCCTCAAGAGCACCGTGTCGCCCGGCACCACCCGCGGCCTGGTGCTGCCGCTGCTGGAGAAGGGCGGCCTGGCGGGCGGGCGGGACTTCGCGCTCGCCTTCACCCCGGAGCGGCTGGCCGAGGGGGCCGCGCTGCGGGAGCTGAGCACCTTCCCGATCGTGGTGGGCGGCCTCGACGCCGCGTCCACCGCTACGGCGTCCGCGTTCTGGCAGCGGGCCCTGGGCGTGGCCACGATCGAGCTGGGCTCCCTGGAGGCCGCCGAGATCGTCAAGCTGGCCGACAACTGGTGGATCGACCTCAACATCGCCCTGGCCAACGAACTCGCCGTGTTCTGCGACCTGTTCGAGGTGGACGTGCTGGACGTCATCACGGCGGCCAACACCATCGCCAAGGGCAACGGCAGCGTCAACATCCTCACCCCGGGTGTCGGGGTGGGCGGCTCCTGCCTGACGAAGGATCCATGGATGGTGTGGCACGCGGCCCGCGAGCGGGGTGTGGAGATCCGTACGGCGCCGGTCGCCCGGGAAGTCAACTCCGCGATGCCCGCGCACACCGCGGGCCTGGTGCTTCAGGAGCTGGAGCGCCTCGGCCGGGGTCCGGCCGGGGCGCGGGTCGCCGTCCTCGGGCTGTCGTTCAAGTCCGGCTCCGGTGACCTGCGGGCCACGCCGGTGCTGGACACGGTCCGGGCGCTGCGGGCGGCGGGCGCCGAGGTGCGCCTCTACGACCCGCTGGTGGACCGGGAGGCCGCCACCACGCTGTTCGGCGCCGAGCCGGAGCACAGCGTGGCGGACGCGGTGCGCGGCGCGGACTGCGTGGCGGTGCTGGCCCGCCATCCGGAGCTGGAGGGGCTGGACTACGGGGCGCTGCCGCTGGCCGGGCGGGCGGTCGTCCTCGACGGGCGGGACTGTTTCTCCGGCCCGGAGATCGAAGCGGTGCGCCGTGCCGGGCACGTCTACCGCGGCATCGGGCGGCGGTGATGGCCCGCGTCCTGGTCACCGGCGGCAACGGCTTCATCGGCGGCCATCTGGTGGAGCGGCTGCTGGAGCGGGGGGACGAGGTGACCGTCTACGACGGCGCTCCCCCGCCCGGCGGCCGCGCCGCCGCCGGCGCCCGGTTCGTGGAGGGCGACATCCGCGACGCGGACCGGCTGGGGGCCGCGCTGGCCGGCGCGGAGCTGGTCTACCACCTGGCCGCGGTCGTCGGGGTGGACCAGTACCTGGCGCGCCCGCTGGACGTCATCGACATCAACTTCTCGGGGACCCGCACCGTGCTGGACCTGGCCTGCCGGGCGGACGCCAAGGTGGTCGTGGCCAGCACCAGCGAGGTCTTCGGGAAGAACCCGGCCGTGCCCTGGGCGGAGGACGGGGACCGGGTGCTCGGCCCGACCAGCGCCGACCGCTGGACGTACTCCTCCAGCAAGGCCCTGGCCGAGCACCTGACCTTCGCCTTCGCGTCCCAGCACGGTCTGGAGGCGACGGTGGTGCGGTACTTCAACGTCTACGGTCCGCGCCAGCGGCCGGCGTACATCGTCAGCCGCTCGGTGCACCGGGCGCTGAACGGCCTGCCGCCCGTGGTGTACGACCGCGGCGGCCAGACCCGCTGTTTCACGTACGTGGACGACGCGGTGGCCGGGACGGTGCTGGCCGGGACGGTGCCCGGGGCGGCCGGTGAGGCCTTCAACCTGGGCAGCGAGACGGAGTCCACGGTCGGCGAGGTGGTGGACCTGGTCGTGGAGCTGACCGGGGCGGCCACCGGGACCTCGGCCGCCGACACCGCTGCCGCGTACGGCAGGGCGTACGAGGACCTGGCCCGGCGCGTGCCGCTGACCGCGAAGGCGCGCACGGTGCTGGGCTTCAAGTGCCGGACCCCGCTGCGCGAGGGCCTGGAGCGGACGGTGGACTGGGCGCGGGCCACGCCGTGGTGGCTGGAGCTGCCCGACAGCGGGGCCGGCTGAGGCGGGCGGCGCGGTCGATGCCGTGGGCGTCGTCTCCCGTACCTGGCTCACAGGGTCACCAGGGTGCGGGGGGCGACCGCGGCGACGGCCTCCTTGACGATGGAGACGACCTGGTCGACGTGGCTGCGGTGGGTGCGGTGGTTGAGCACGCACAGCCGCAGCGTGTAGCGGCCGTGGATGCGGGTGCTGGTGAGGTGGACGCGCCGGTCGGCGTGGACGGCCTCCAGCAGCCTGCGGTTGGCTTCGTCGCCGCCCTCGCGCAGGCGGAAGTTGAGGACGGTCAGATCCGGGGTGAGGGTCTCCAGCTCCGGGACGGCGAGCAGCTCCCGGTGGACGACGCGGGCCAGGTCGAGCTTCTCGTCGAGGGCGTCGCGGAAGGCGGCGACCCCGTGCAGGTGCAGGGGCAGCCACAGGCGCAGGCCCCGGTAGCCGCGGCTCATCTCGGTGCCGAGGTCCTGGTAGTCGGGGAGCGGGGTCTCGCGGTCCATGTCCTGGAGGTAGGCGGCGTCGGCGCTGTGGGCAGCGTGCAGGAGGCGTTCGTCGCGCACCAGCAGCACGCCCGAGCTGTAGGGGAAGAACATCGACTTGTGCGGGTCGAGGGCGATGGAGTCGGCGCGTTCGATGCCGGCCAGGGCCGCCCGGCCGCGCTCCGTGAGCTGGAAGCCGCCGCCGTAGGCGGCGTCGACGTGCAGCCACAGCCCCTGGGCACGGGCGAGGCCGGCGAGCCGTCCGAGCGGGTCGACGGCTCCGGTGTTGGTGGTGCCCGCGGTCGCGACGAGGAGGAAGGGGCGCCTGCCGGCGGCCCGGTCTTCGGTGATCATCCGCTCGGCGGCCTCGGCGTCCATCCGCAGGTCCTCGGTGACGGGGACGAGGCGGACCTGGTCCGCGGACATTCCGGCGATGCGGGCGGCCTTGGCCACCGAGAGATGGGTGTGCTCGGTGACGTAGACGGTCGCGCGGTGGTGGTAGGGCGGGTCGCCGAGGAGTTCCTGGCGTGCGGTGAGCAGGGCGGACAGGGCGCCGGTGGAGGCGCCGGTGGTGATCAGTCCGCCGGCCGTGGCGGGCAGGCCGAACTCCCGGGCGAACCAGCGGATCACCCCGTGTTCCATGGCCACCAGGCCGGGTGCCATGGAGCTGGCGGCGGTGAAGCGGTTGACGGTGCAGGCGAGCAGCTCGGCCACGGCGGAGCTGAACAGGCCGCCGCCGGGGAAGTAGGCGAAGGTGGTCGGCCCGGCGGTGTCGGCGGCCTGTTCGGCGGCGCCGCGGAAGGTGTCGAGGAGCCGGCCGAACTCCCCCGGGTGCTCGGCCGGCGGGGCCAGCAGCGCGGCCGTGCCGGCGTCGATGCCGTGGTCCGGGGCGGAGGCGGCGGGGCCGAGGCCGCCCAGCGGGGCGGTGCCGAGCGAGCCGATGAACTCGGAGACGAAGGAGGTCGCGGAGGCCATCATGGCGGCGATCTCGTCCTGGCGGGGCTCCAGCCCCGGGCGCAGCTCCGGCACGGTCCTCACGCTCCCGTCTTGATCGCGTCGCGGGCGGCGGGGTGGGTCTGCGCCAGCGGCGGCAGCGGGTAGGCGTAGACGCTGCCCGGGTACATCACGGGGCGCCGCCAGTCGGAGTAGTCGAGCGGGGCCAGGGTGTGCCGGTGGCGGCGGGAGGCGTCGATGGCGGCGGCGCGGGCCGAGGAGTCGCGGCCGCTGGACTCGGCGATCTGCTGGATGCGTTCGGTGCCGAAGTTGATGGGGGCGGCCTGGCTGAACTCCTGGGCGCTGACCTGGAGCCAGCCGTCGGTGTCCTCCTTGATGCCGTCCGCGAGGCCGCGGACGGCGTCGTCGTGTCCGGCGCCCGCGTCCCGGGCCCGCCAGTAGTCGAGGACGCGCCGGCCGTGCCCGATCATGCCGGTCATGGCGCCGCCGCTGGTCATGAAGTGGCCGTTGCCGAAGGAGTCGCCGCCGATGACCCCGTTGGCGGCCACCAGGGCGTCCGCCCCGGTCCGCTCGACCAGGCTGAACATCTTGGGCCCGTAGGTCATCTGGACCTTGCGCAGTTCGCTCTTGGGTATCTCCAAGATGTGCGAGGACTGCTCCAGGTAGAACTCGCGCAGCAGGTACTGGTAGCCGGCGTAGTACTCGGGCGACTCGTGGTCGGTTCCCTCGGGGGTCAGGCCGGCGGCTACCGGGTCGAACTTCTTGAAGTCGGGGACCTGGACGAGCACCCAGCCGACGGCGGGGTCGCCCTCGTGGCCGACGGCGATCTGGCGGGTCCAGTACTCGACGCCGTCCTCGTCGAACTCGGAGGCGACGCGCCTGCGGAGCCGGCCGTCGACGAGGACGTCCATGAGTCCGGCGAGGTAGTCGGCCTGCGCCACGACCGGGCCGCGGCCGTCGCCGTGGTCGACGAGGACGTCCTCCTGCTTGAAGCCGAGCTGGTCGGCGTCGTCGCTGCGGAAGCCCTGCGCGACCATGAACACCTTGGGCACGCCGAGGTCGATGACGTCGGTGCCCGGGGCCCGCACCCGGCGGAACTTGCCCTTGAAGTCCAGCTCGCGCACCGCCTCGATGCGTACGTTCTTCAGCCCGTCCCCGGCATCCTGGAAACCGGTGCCGTCGGTGAGGACGCGGTGCTGGCTGAACAGGCGTACGCGGGGCTGCTCGACACCGTCCTGGAGGTCCTGGCGTTCGACGGCCTCCAGGTAGCGGCGAAGCAGGATCAGTACGTCGGCGGCGCGGGACTGGAAGGCGGAGGGGCCGTCGAGGACCTGGGTCATGGATTCGCCGAGGCGGTTCTCGTCCGGTGCGGTGGGCAGGGCGACCGGGTCCAGGACGGTGACGATCCGGTGGGGCCGGCCGTCCTTCCAGCGGTCGTCGATGAACTCCGCGTGCTGGACGGTGCCGGCGATGCGGGCCTCGGCGCCGACGTACGAGCTGAGGAAGCCGGTGACGACCTCGTCGGCGGCGACCGGGCCGGCGGGCAGGCCGGGCTGGTAGAGGCTGTCGGCGAGCCACAGGATCTTGCCGTCGCCGCGCCGGGGCAGCCGGGCCTCGCCGTAGCGCTCCAGCATCATCTTGTCGATCATGCCGAGGTGGTGGTAGAGCTCCTCGCGGATGTTCCAGTGGACGCCGAGGGAGGGGCCGCCGCGCAGTTCGACGCCGACGGCCCGGCGGCCCATGGCCACCGTCCACAGCATGGCCATCATGTTGGTCCCGCCGAGGCCGAGGGCGAGGAAGTCGGGGTCGCGGACCCCGGTCAGGTCGTCGGCGAGTGCGTCGCGGTCGAAGCCGACGGCGGGGGCACTCGGGGGGGTCTGGGCGCTCTGGGTGGTCTTGGTGCGGCTCATGTCGTGCTCCTCTTCGGGGTGTCGAGGGTGGCGAGGGTGCGGTGGGCGAGCGGTACGGGCCGGGGTGCGTCGGGGGCCAGGAGGCGGGGGCGGGCCCCGCACAGCCGGGCCAGGTGCTCGGCGGCGCTCAGATCGCCGGGCGCGGAGCCGGCGTAGGGGCACAGGACCCAGGGGCGGCCGGTGAACAGGCCGGGGTGCGGGGTGCGGGCGGCGCGGCGGCCTCCCGCCAGCGGCTGCCCGGGTACGTGGCCCAGCAGGTCGCAGCCGCGCAGTTCGGCCTCGGCGCGGACCGCCGGGGTGGTGCCGGAGATGTCGGTGTAGGCGTGGCCCAGGCCCCGGGCCTGGGCGGTGACCAGCGCGTCCACCGTCTCGTGCGGGGCGGTGGCGACGAGCACCAGGCCGGCGGGCGGGTGGCGGTCGGTGAGCGGGGTGCCGGCCCCGAGCCGCAGGGCCCTGGCCAGGGCGTCGGCGTCGGGGTCGTCGAGGGTGACCTCGACGCCGGCGCGGACCAGCGCGAGCGCGACGGAGGTGCCGGTCACTGAGCAGCCGATCACGGTGACCCTCCACGGGCCCGCGCTGGTCACGGCCGCCTCACTCCTGGGGTGCGGTGAACTGGCCGGGCCGGCGGCCCTCCCCGGCGGGGCCGCGGTAGGCCTGGGCGATGTCCAGCCAGCGGCCGGCCTCCTCGCCGGTGGCGGTCAGGGCCAGGTCCGCGCGGTGCCTGCGCCGGGTGACCAGCAGGGCGAAATCGTGGGCGGGGCCGCTGACCTTCTGGGTGGCGTCCTCGGGGCCGATGTTCCACGGCTCGCCGGAGGGGCTGGTCAGTTCGAAGCGGAAGGGTTCGGCGGGCGGGGTCAGGCCGCGGGAGAGGTAGCCGAAGTCGCGGGTCAGGAAGGCGAAGAAGGCGAGGTTGTACAGCCGGTCGGTGGGCTCGCGGCGGATCCCGAGGGCGTCGGCGATGTCCTGGCCGTGGGCGAACAGCTCCATGATCCCGGCGCTGGCGAGGACGGCCGGCGGCAGCGGGTTGACCAGCCAGGGCACGACCTGTCCCTCGGGGACGGCGGCCAGGGCTCCGACCGAGGCCTCGCCCTCGGCCCGGAAGCGGGCGAGGAGTTGGGCGGGCGGGAGGGAGTTGAACTGGGCGAGGGCGGCGTTGACGGCCCCGTTGAAGTCGCCCGCGGCGGAGGCGGCGACGGCCTTGAAGGTCTCGGGGTCGGCGGCGGCGGTCTTGGCGAGGGTGAAGATGAAGGTCAGGTGGGCGATCTGGTCGGCGACGCTCCAGCCCGGGGCGGGGGTCGGGGTGCGCCAGGCGGCCTCGTCGAGGCCGCCGACCAGGGCGGCGACCTCGTCGATGTCGGCGGACAGGTCCTTGAGTACGTCGTTCAGGGCGGTCATGTCGTCTCTCCTCGGTGCGGTCGTGCGGTCGGTTGTGTGAAAGGACTCACGGGGCGTGCGGGGTGGGTGCCGTGAAGCAACTCACCGGGCGGGGGCGGGGCGGGTTCCTTGAAGCAACTCACCGGGCGTGCGGGGCCGGACGGGGCGGGGCGGTGCGCTCACGCCGCCCGTCCGGCCAGGGACCGGGTGCCGTCCTGGTAGGGCTCCAGGGCCTGGGCCAGCGCGGCGGGGATCAGGGAGGGGACCGTGTCGGTGTTGGGGCCGCGCATGCAGGCGATGCGCTGCCGGCCGCGGGCCACGAGCGTCTCGACGCCGTCCTCGCCCAGCTTCACGTAGTCGAAGGTGAACTCCAGCTGGGTCTGGCCCTGTTCGGCCAGCCGCATCCGGACGGACAGCTCGTCGAAGGCGGTGATCTCGGCGAAGAACTCGCAGTCCACCTTCAGGGTGAACAGCTTGAGGTCGTCCTGGACCTCCGCGAGGACCGCGGGAGCCTTCTGCTTGAGGAAGAGTTCCCGGCAACGCCCTTGCCACCGGAGGTAATTCACGTAGTAGACGTTGCCGACCAGGTTGGTCTCCTCGAAGCCGACCGTGTGCCGGTACTCGAAGTATTCGCTCATGTCTCTCCCTCCGTCGGATGCGTGGACGGCATCATGGTTCGTTGAAGCAACTCACTCGGGGTGCGGGCCGTCCGCGGCCGGGCCGGCCGCGGACGGGTGACCGTCAGGGACGTACGAGGGTGGGCAGCAGCGGCAGCACGTTCTTGCGGCCGCCGCGGGAGCCGCCGGGGGCCGGCGCGCCGTAGGTGACGGACACGCCGCGGGCCTGGGCGGCGCGGACGATGCCGGGCACGGCGCGCTCGGCGAGCGCGGCGATGGTCATGGCCGGGTTGACGGTCAGCGCTCCGGGGACGGCGGAGCCGTCGGTGACGAAGATCCCGGGGTGGCCGCGCAGTTCGTTGGTGTCGTCGAGGGCGGAGGTGTGCGGGTCGTCGCCCATGCGGACGGAGGCCAGCGGGTGCACGGTGTAGGCGCCCACCAGGTCGTTGGTCCACGGCATCACCTTGGCGAGGCCGTCCTTCTCCAGGATCTCCTTGACCTCGGCGTCGGACATGTCCCACGCGCCCAGGGTGTTCTTCGTCGGCACGTAGCGGAGATTGCCCCGGCCCAGCATCTGCTGGGATATCCGGTGCGCGTTGCCGGTGGCGGGGGGCGGCCCGAAGACGCCCTCGTTGTCGTCCTCGATCATCGTGAAGATGGTCAGCCAGGACGTCCAGCGCTTGAGGATCTCCTTCTTCTCGGGGCCGAACCAGGAGGGTCCGGTGGCGTCGGGGACCTGGGCGAGGATGGTGCCCAGGCCGGGCGGGAAGTACAGCTGTTCCAGCGAGTAGCGCGAGTACTCGGGCAGGGAGCCGTCGAGCCGGTCCCAGCTGGCCACGGTCGGGCCCTTGCCGATCTGGTTGGCCGCGTAGGCCAGACCGTCGCCGCGGTCGAGCCCCAGCAGTTCGGCGGCCTTGGCCTCGTCGATGACGGCGGTGTTGAGCCGCTCGCCGTTGCCGGAGAAGTAGCGGCCCACCGCCCGGGGCATGGTGCCGAGGTGGCCTTCGCTGCGCTGGAGGATGACCGGGGTGGCGCCGGCTCCCGCCGCGACGACCACGATCTTCGCCTCGATGGCGCCGGAGCCGGTGTGCACGCGGTAGTCCTCGTCGTCCACGACCTCGTAGTGGACGCGGTAGTCGCCCTCGTCGGTGCGGGCGATGTACTGGACCTCGTGCAGGGGGCGGATCTCGGCGCCGTGGGCGAGGGCCGCCGGCAGGTAGTTGACCAGCAGCGACTGTTTCGCCTCGAAGCGGCACCCGGCCATCATCCAGTTGCAGTTGACGCACTTGGTGTTGTCGATGGCGACGGAGAGCGGGTTGGCGGTGCGGCCGGCGCGGTCGCAGGCGGCGGCCCACAGGCCACCGGCGTAGCTGACGTCCTCCCAACCCTGGCGGGTGACCGACAGGGACTCGTCGACGCGGTCGTACCAGGGGTCGAGGGTGTCGCGGCTGACGGCCGACGGCCACATCCTGCGGCCGATGGAGCCGTGCCGGTCGAAGACGAACCGGGGGGCGCGGGGCATGGCGGCGAAGTAGACGACGCTGCCGCCGCCGACGCAGTTGCCGCCGAGGACGCTCATGCCGTCGCCGACCGTGAAGTCGAAGGCCCGTGTGTAGGAGGAGCCGAGCTTGTAGTCGTGTTCGAAGTCGGTGCCGCTCAGCCAGGGCCCGCGCTCCAGGACGGTGACCTTCGCGCCGCCGGCCGCCAGGTGGTAGGCGGCGATGGCGCCGCCGAAGCCGCTGCCGATGACGAGCACGTCGGTACGTTCGGCCGTCGTGCTCATGCGGGGCTCCCGGTGGACGTGGTGTCGGGGTGGAGGCGGGCGAGCCGGCGGCCGTAGCCGAATTCCTTGAAGCGCCACAGGCCGTCGGCGTCGGGGTGGGCCAGGCCCATGGCGGCGAGGCCGGGGTGGCCCGCCGCCAGTGCCTCGGCGGTGTGCAGGTGGGCGGCGGAGTCGAAGGCCATGTTGCAGAAGAGCGAGAGCAGGACCCAGAACTCCTTCTCCGGGTGGCCCGGCCTCGTCAGCCGCAGGACCAGTTCGGCCCGGTCGGGGTAGGCGAGGGCCACGAAGGCGGGCACGTCCGTGTCCAGGGTCAGGCCGCGCTCGGCGGCGTACTCCTCGGCATGGGCGTTGGCGAGCCGGGCCAGGTCGTCGAGACCGTCGTGGATGCCGGTCGCGTCCCAGCGCAGCAGGTCGAGCGCGCCGGCCTGGACGGCGCCGCCGCCGGTGGCGACGCCGGCGATGGCCCGGTCACCGGACCACCGCTTCTGTCCGGGGATGATGGTGTCCGCATAAGCCTCCAGGGTGATCGTCGTCGTGTGCTTCTCGCCGCCAGGCGCCGCACTTTCCTCGTCCTGTCCCATCTCAGCCTCCCGTCGTTTCTTCCGGAGCGGGGCGCCTTGCGGCATGGCAGAAAGCTAGGCGCGGACTCCGCGTTCAAGCAACGGAAGTCCGTTCGGGCGGGCGGGCGACTTCCCCAAGTCGTCACGAGGCGGAATCGGACTCCGCAGAGTCGCAGTGTCGGGAACAGCCGGGTCCACACCCCCTCTTTTCGGCCCTTAGGCTGCTGGCCGGGATGCATTCATCGCCGCGTGTGACAGTCCTTCCGCAGAGCGAACGGGCATGCGAAAGGGCGCCGGGTCTCCTCCTTGGGGGAATTGTGAGTAGCTCCGACCGCTCCGCGACGACGCCGATGCCGATGCCGACGCCGACGAGTTCCAGGGATTCCAGGGATGCCGCGAATTCCACGCGCCTGGTGCGGATCGATTCGCTCGTGGCCGCCGATTCACCCCGGGTGAACGGCACGGACGCCGTTCACGTACGGCGGCTCGCCGCGCTCGTTCCGCAGTTGCCCCCGGTCCTCGTGCACCGGCCGACGATGCGCGTCGTCGACGGCATGCACCGGATCGCGGCGGCGCTGCGCTGCGGGCTCGACTCCGTGGAGGTCCGGTTCTTCGACGGGCCCGAGGAGGAGGTCTTCCTGCGCTCGGTCGCGGCGAACATCGCCCACGGGCTGCCGCTGTCGCTGGCGGACCGGAGGGCGGCCGCGCAGCGCATCCTGGCCTCCCGTCCGCACCTGTCGGACCGGGCCGTCGCCGGCCACACCGGCCTCGACGCGAAGACGGTGGCCTCCGTGCGCCGGTGTTCAGCCGCGGGTGTTCCCCCACTGAACACCCGTACGGGCCTCGACGGCAGGGTGCACCCGCTGGACCGTACGGCCGAGCGGATGCACGCCGCCGAGCTGATGACGAAGGACCCCGGCCTGCCGTTGCGGGCCGTGGTGAAGGAGACCGGCCTCTCGCTGGGCACCGCGCACGACGTACGGCAGCGGCTGCTGCGCGGCGAGGACCCCGTGCCCGGCAGCCGCCAGGGCGGCGGCCCGGGGCGGCCGGCGAAGGCCACCGCACCCGCCGCCGCGCCCGCGGGCTCCCCCGTCCCCGCCCCTGTTCCCGGCCCCGCCGGCTCCGGGGAGCCGCCGCCCGGCGTGCTCCGGGCGCCGCACCCCCGGCGGGAGCCCGCGGCGCGCCCGCGCCGGCCGCTGGACACCCTGCGCGGGCTCGCGGGCGACCCGTCCCTGCGGCAGTCCGAGTCGGGCCGCGACTTCATCCGCTGGATGCACACCCACTTCGTCCTCGACGAGGCCTGGCGCAAACGCGTGGACGCGATACCGCCGCACTGCAACGAGGCCGTCGCGGAAATGGCACGGCACTGCTCGGAGTCCTGGCTGCGTTTCGCCGAGGACCTCACCGCCAGGCGGCTTTCCCAGCCCACCGCCCACTTCATGGATCTGCGTGCGACTCAGGCAACTCGGCATTGACACCCATCGACGACGGGGAGACACGGTGACCACGACCACGATCGAGCACGCTGTCCGCCGAGTGATCCACTACATGCACGTCAATCTCAGCCAGGACCTGACAATCGACGACATGGCCCGCACCGCGATGTTCAGCAAATTCCATTTCACGCGTTTCTTCAGAGAAGTCACCGGAACTTCTCCGGGCCGTTTCCTGTCCGCTTTGCGGATTCAGGAAGCGAAAAGGCTGCTCATACACACGGAATTCAGTGTGGCGGACATCGGCAGCCAGGTCGGATACAGCAGCATCGGCACCTTCAGTTCACGCTTCAAGGCCTGCGTCGGCCTCTCCCCCAGCGCCTACCGCGAACGCGGCGGCGTCCTCGCGAAGATGCCCCAGCCGGCCTTCCAGCCCGCCGTCGCCCAGCGCCTGACCCTGCGCGGCCGGGTCGTCGCCGAGCAGCCCGCCGCCGAGGGCCCCGTCTTCGTCGGCCTCTTCCCCAGCCGGGTCCCCCAGGGCCGGCCGGTCCGCTGGGCCGCGCTCAGCCGGCCGGGCGCCTTCGAGCTGCGCGACGTGCCCAACGGCACCTGGCACCTGCTGGTGCACTCCCTCCAGTACGGGCACGAGGACTCCCCGGGCGGGGCGCTCGACCCCGGGGTGCTGTCGGTGGGCCGCTACGGGCCCGTCACGGTGTACCCGGGCGCGCTGCTGCTGCCCGCCGAGGTGGTCCTGCGGCCCGTGGACGTCCTGGACCCGCCGGTCCTGCTGGCCCGGCTGGACGCGCACCTGATGGAGAGCCCGCGCGAGGAGCGGATGGCGTACTGATCCGTCGGCGCCGTCGGCCGCCGCCGCGGGCCGCACGCCGCGGGCCGCGCGGGACTGGCCGCACGGGACGGGCCGCGCGGGACGACGTACGAAGACGCGCGCGGACGTACGAAGGGGCCGGCCGCGGATCCTCTCCGCGGCCGGCCCCTTCGCGTGCGGGCTGTCCGCGTCAGTCCACCGGGTGCACCGTCATCGGCAGTCCGCCGCGCATGCGCAGCGACAGCATGGCCTCCGGGACCGCCGCGTGCCCCGGCACGCTGCGCAGGTCCAGGTCACGGGTGAGCAGGGCGGTGACGAACACCGCCTCCATCATCCCGAGGTTGCTGCCGACGCAGAACCGCGGTCCGGCGCCGAACGGCAGGTAGGCGTAGCGCGGCCGGCCGGCCACCCGCGCCGGTTCGAAGCGGTCGGGGTCGAAGCGCTCCGGGTCCTCCCACAGCTCCGGGTTGCGGTGCAGGATGTACGGGGAGATCAGCACGTCGGCCTTGGCCGACACGGTGTAACCGCCCACGCTGTCGGGCCGCTGGGCGACGCGTGGCAGCACCCACACCGGCGGGTAGAGGCGCATGGCCTCCTGTACGACCCGGGTGGTGTACGTCAGCCCGTGCAGGTCCTCGGCGCCGGGGACCCGGTCGCCGAGGACGCGCCGGGCCTCCTCCCGGACCTGCTCGCGCACCTGCGGGTGGTCCTCCAGGAGACGGATGGTCCAGCCGAGCGTGCTCGCGGTCGTCTCGTGGCCCGCGAGCAGCAGGGTGACCAGTTCCTCCTGGAGTCGCCGGCGGGCGGTGGCCGGGTCGCCCTCGCGGCGGGCGGCGACGATCATCCGGCAGAGCGCGTCGTCCGCGGGCTGCCCGTCGGCCATCCGGGAGGCGCGGTCGGCCACCAGCAGGTCCACGACCCGGTGGAGCTCGCGGCGGCCCTTGCGGAAGCGCAGCTGGCCGGGCAGCGGCAGCCAATTGGGCACCAGGCCCTGGGTGACCATCTCGAACATGGCCTGGTCCTGGACGTCCTCGAAGGCGTGCGCCACCGAGTCGTGGCCGCCGAGGCCGGTGTCGAGCAGGGTGCGGCCGAGGACGCCCAGGGTGAGGCCGGTGACCTCGTGCAGGACGTCGACCGGTCCGGCCCCTTCGCGGGCGCGCAGCCCGGCGACGAGTTTGGCCGCCTCCTCCGCGACGGCGTCGGCCTGGGCGGTGATGCGGGCCGGCTTGAAGGCGGGCTGGACGTTGCGGCGCTGGGTACGCCAGACCTCGCCGTCGCTGGTGAGCAGGCCGTCGCCGAGGACGCGCCGGGCCTGCACCAGTCCGATGCCCTTGTGGTAGTTGTCGCTGTTGTCGGCGAGCACGTGCCGGGCGTAGTCGGGCCGGTTGAAGATGTAGAGCTTCTTGGGGCCCATCGCCACCCGGACCGCGTCGCCGAGGGCCGCCGCGTCCCGCATGAGGCCGAGCCGGTCGACGGCGAGCTTCTTGAGCAGGCCGGGCAGCGCCGTCAGCGGCGGTCCGGGCGGGTTGATGTTCATGCCACCCTGCTCCCTTCCCGTTCGCCGGCCGGCGGTTCGCCGGGGCAGCCGAAGCGGCCCTCGTGGAAGAGCAGGGCGCCGCTGCCGGCGGTCCGGGTCGCGCTCAGCAGCCGGCCCAGGAAGATGGTGTGGTCCCCGGCGTCGTGCACGCGCCACTTCTCGCACTCGAAGTGGGCGGCCGCCGCCGTGATCAGCGGGGCGTCGGTGGTGCGGCCGGGCCGCCAGTCCACGGTGTCGAACTGGCCGGCGCCGACGGGCCGGGAGTGGTCGGCGAAGTGCCGGGCGACGGCCTCCTGGCCGTCGCCGAGGACCGAGACGCCGAAGGTGGCCGACCGTTCCAGGCTGCGGTGCATGTCGGCGTCCTTGTCGACGCAGACCAGCAGCAGGGGCGGGGTGAGGGAGACGGAGGTGAAGGAGTTGGCGGTCATCCCCCGGGGGACGTCGCCGCCGACGGTCACGACCGTGACCCCGGTGGCGAACGTCCCGAAGACCCCGCGCAGCTGGCGCCGGTCGCCGAGGTCGACGCGCTGCGCGGACGCGGCGGACGCCGCGGCGAGCGGGCTCATGAGGAGCTTCCGGCGAGCGGGCGGCCGAACGGGTGGCCTAGCGGGCGGCCGAGCTGCCCGCCGGGGCGGCGGCCGGGCTCCAGGGCGCGGGCCAGTTCCGCGGGGACGATGGCGGGCACGGCCTCGCCGGGGCGGCCGCTCATGCAGACGATCCGCTGCCGGCCGCGCGCGGTCAGGGTCGGCGTACCGTCCTGGGCCGTCCTCACGTGGTCGAAGACGAGTTCGAAGCCGGTGTGGCCGACCTCGGCCGAGGTCAGCCGTACGCGGATCTCGTCGAGGGCGGCGACGGGGGCGAGGAGTTCGCACTCCACCTGCTGGGTGAACAGGCGCGGCCCGTCGGGCTCGCCGCCGAGGACGCCGGGCGCCCGCTCGCGCAGGAACAGTTCCTGGCAGCGGACCTGCCAGCGGGTGAAGGCGACGTGGCCGGCCCGCCCGCACAGGTCGGTCTCCGCGAAGGCGACCGTGTGCCGGTACTCGAAGGCGGCCGGATCGCTCGGTCGTTCGCCGGCGGCCGTGTCGCCGCCGGGGTACCCGTTGCCGGTCATGACCGGTTCCCTCCTGTCGTGGGGGCGGCGCCGGTCAGGACGGCGAAGACACCGGTCCGCAGGGCTTCCACCCGTACGCCGACGGCGGCGGCCGCCGCCTGGGCGGCGGGCACGGTGGCGGCGGGCACGGTCGCGGTGGCGCCGGCCGGGGCGGCCGTGGCCGTGCGCCGGGCGGGCTGGCGCACCGTGGTGACGAAGGTGGCGATGCGCAGGGGGCCGGAGGTGAAGACGACCCATTGCGGCCTGGTCCCGGGGGCCAGGGTCAGCGGGGCGTCCGTGGCCGCGCCCGCCTTGCGCAGGCATTCGACGGCGCTCCACACGCGGGTGGCGGCGGTGTCGGCGCTCTCCCCCGTCTCCCTGGCGACGAGGTCGGCCAGCGGGGCGTGGCCGCCGAGCAGGCCCTGCCATTCGTCCGGGGTGCGGCCGGTCACCGCCTCGACGTCGCAGGCCACGGAGGCGTCGGAGCCTTCGGCGGCCGCCACGCCGAGGGTCAGGCCCAGGCCGTGCGCGGCGGAGACGGGGCGGCCGCCCGCGAGTTCGGGCCGGCCGTCGGGGCGGTGGAGTACGTCCACGGGTGCGGCGACGGCGCGCCGCAGGGCGGCCGTGGTGCCCGCCCTGCGCTCGGCCGGCTGCCCGTCGGGGGTGTCCGCGTCGGGTTCGACCGCGACGGAGATCTGTACGGAGAGCATTTCCTCCAGGGCCCTTTCCAGGTAGGAGCCGAGCAGGGGGGCCACCCACGGTCCCTGGCCGTCGGTCTTGCGCACGGCGTGGAGGGTGAGGCCTTCCCAGCGTTCGACGACGGTTCCGTCGGCGGTCCGTACGGCGATGTCGTACACGTACGTGTCGCCGTCGCGGGAGCGTTCGGTGGCGCAGTAGCGCAGTTCGCCGGGGACCTCGGTGCCGGCGCCGAGCAGGTGGAGCCGGTCGATGCCGGAGGGGAGCAGGGTGGCGTCGGGGACGCACACCTGGTTGCCGTGCATGAGGGCGTCGCGCATGCCCGGGTCGGCCAGCAGCAGCCGGCCGGGCAGGAATCCGGCGAACCAGTTCCCGCGCGGGTCGACGGCGACGTCGGCGTCCACGTGGCGGGCCGCGGCCCGGTGGAAGCGGCGCAGCCGCTGGAAGCGGGGGCCCTGGAAGAGGACTCCGCCGTAGAGGTCGGCGGCCGGGTCGAGGGGGGCCGGCGGGACGCCTTCGGCGACCTGGTCGGGTGCGCCGTCGGGGGGCGCCTCGCCGGAGTAGACGAGGCGGGCGCGGAAGTGTTCGGCGGCGAAGCCGGTCTCCTCCGCGTGGATGGCGACGTCCACCGTGCGGGCCCCGGTGACGGTGGCGGCGATGCGGATCCGGTTCGCGCCGTTGGGCGGGACGAGGATGGGCCGCAGGAAGCGGGCGTCCTCGATGACGGGGACCTGTTCGCGTCCGGTGGCGGCGCAGGCCACCTGGACCATGGCCTCCATACCGAGGACGGCGGGCAGGAGCAGGTTGCCGTCGAGGTGGTGGTCGGCGAGGTAGGTGTCGGTGCCGGAGTTGAGTTCGACCTCGGTGACGAGTTCCACGCCGTGGTAGCGCACCAGCGGGGTGCCGGTGAAGCGCAGCAGCGGCAGCGGGGGCAGTTCGCGGCGTACGGTCCCGATGCCTTCGGTGCGTCCGCTGACGACCGTCACCACGGGGGCGTCGGGGTCGCGTACCAGGCGCAGCAGGATCTCGATGCCCTGGTCGGGGGTGACGGGGGTGATGCCCTGGCGGGCGAGGGACTCGACGACGGACAGCTTCTCGCCCATGCCGACGCCGGACCACACGGACCACTCCAGGCACAGGGCCCGGCAGTGGGGCAGGTCGCGGGCGGCCTGCTCGGTGGCGGCGGCCAGCCACTCGTTGGCGGTGGCGTAGTGCGCCTCGCCGCGCAGGCCGGCCCGGCCGATGATGCTGCCGAAGGTGACGAGCAGCTTGAGGGCGCCCTGGTCGACGGCGCCGAGTACGGCGTGCAGTCCATCGACCTTCGGTGCGAAGGTCCGGCGGAAGTCTTCGGCGGTCAGGGCGGTGAGGGCGGCGGGCTCGTTGCGTCCGGCGCCGTGCAGGACGGCGGTGACGGGGCCGAGTTCGCCGGTGAGGGCGGCCACGGCCTCGGCCACCCCGGCCGGGTCGGTGACGTCGGCGCGGGCGTAGGCGACGGTGACGCCGCTGTCCTCCATGCGGCGCAGGTTCGCCGCGACGTCCTCGTCCTCGGCGGGGTCGGAGCGGCCCAGCAGGGCCAGGCGGGCGCCGCTCTCCTTGGCCAGGGCGAGCGCGCACTCGGCGGTGATGCCCTTGGCGCCGCCGGTGACGAGCAGGACGTCCGAGGCGTCCAGGACCTGTTCGGTGCGGGTGCCTTCGTAGGGCAGCACGCTGAGGGTCGGGACGCGGCGGGTGCCGTCGGCATCGTAGTGGACCTCGGTGAAGCCGGCGGTGGAGGCGACTTCCGCGAGGACGCGGGCGACGCTCTCCTCGATGGCGGGTGTGTGGACGACGGTGGTCCGCAGGTGCGGGGCCTCCAGGTGCAGGCTCTTGGCGAGGCCGGCCGCGCCGGGGCCGTCCTGGACGAGGACGAAGCGGCGTGCGCGGTCGCCGGCGAGGACGGACTTGGCCGCGGCCAGGGCCTGTTCGACGGCTTCGGGCGGGCAGGGGGACGGCAGCCAGACCAGGACGCCCGCTCCGGTCCCGGCGCCCTCCAGCTCCCGCCGCAGCCTCTGGGCGTACGGGTGTCCCTCGGGCGCGTACAGCTCCCAGGCGCCCCCGGTCCGGTCGGGGAGCGGCGCGGGCTGGGGTACGGGCAGGGGTACGGGTTCCAGGGTGACGGCGAAGGGCCGGGCCCAGGGGGCGGCGCCGGTGACGAGGGCGGTGGGGCCCGCTCCCGCGGAGCCGGTGGTGCCGGCGAGGGTCTCCAGTGCCTCGGCCAGCTGGATCAGGGTCGCGGTGGCGAAGTTGGTGGGAACGTGCGCGGCGGCGATGCCGAGCCGGCCGGCGGCCTGGTTGACGAGCTGGCCGACGGTGATGGAGCTCATGTGGAGTTCGTCGATGAGGCTGATGTCGTCGGCGACGAGCTCGGGGGGCAGTTCGGCGCGTTCGGCGACCAGGGCGCGCAGGACGTCGAGGGCGGAGGTCGCGGTGGCGCCGTCCGCGGCGGCGGATCCGGCGCCGTCGGAGGTTTCCTCCTCGGGCGCGGCGGGAGCGCGGCCACGGCCGGCGGGCAGGGTGACCTCGGGGGCCTGTTCGCAGGGGCTGGACAGGAAGCTGAACTCGGCGCCGATCTCCAGCGGCCGGGTGAGCCGGTCGCGGAAGAGCCGCTCGTGGATCAGCGGGGCTCCCGCCACGTAGGCGGCGCCCACGACCTGGAGCAGCGGGCGCAGGGATTCGGCGTCGGTGTCCAGGGCGACGGCGGGTACCTCCACGCCGGCGGCGGCCAGCGAGCTGAGCACCCGGCCGGGGCCGACCTCGACGAACAGGTCGACGTCGGCGGCGGCGGCCCCCACGGCCTGGGCGAACAGGACGGGGTCGGTGATCTGCCGGTGCAGCAGCTTGGGGAGGTCGCTGTCGGCCCGCAGGTCCTCGCCGGTGACGGTGGAGACGATGCGGCGGTCCACGGCGCCGAAGGCGACACCCGTGAGCCAGTCCCCGAAGGAGTCGGCGGCCGGGGCGACCAGCGGCGAGTGGAAGGCGTGCGAGACGGCGAGGCGGGTGCAGGTGACCCCGGCCCGCCCGGCGCGCTCGGCGACGGCCTCGATGGCGTCCACGGGCCCGGCGAGGACGGTCTGGCCGGGGCTGTTGAACCCGGCGATGACGACGGGCAGGCCTTCGGCGAGGGAGGTCGCGGCGTCGGGGGCGGCGGCGAGCGAGGCCATGGTGCCGGAGGCGCTGTGCTCGGCCATGGTGCGGCCGCGGACCCGGGCCACCTCCAGCAGGGTGGGGGCGTCGAGGGCGCCCGCCCAGTGCAGGGCGGAGAGTTCGCCGAGGCTGTGGCCGACTGCGACGTCGGCCTCGATGCCGAGGGATTCGAGGACGCGCAGGCCCGCCGTGGAGCCGGTGACGATGCGCGGCTGCGCCACGCCGGTCGCCACCATGTCGCCGGTGGCGGGCAGTGCGGCCCGGTCGTAGACCTCGGCGGCCTCCGTGAAGCGGCGGCGCAGCGCGCCTCCGCCGGTGCCCTTGCCGGAGCCCTGGCCGGGGAAGAGGAAGCCGATGCGGGGCGCGTCCTCGGCCTTGCCGAGGAAGCTGCGGCCGTCACCCGCGGGCAGGGTGGTGGCGCCCTCGTCGAGGGCGGCGGCGATGCGGCCGAGGCGCAGTTCGGCGTCGTCGGGGGAGGTGACGACCACGGCCGCGCGGTAGGGCAGTTCGCGCAGTTCGCGCTGGAGGGTGGCCGCGAGGTCGGCGAGCTGGGCGTAGGACAGCCGCGCGGCGAACGCGCCGACCTCGGCGACGCGGGCGCGCAGGGCCTGCGGGGAGTCGCCGTCCAGCAGGAGCAGTTCGGCGTCCTGGAGGGAGTTGGCGAGGGTGGTGGTGCGCCGGCTGGGCGCGGTGCGCCGCTTGGGCGGGGTCCTGTCGAGGACGACGTGGGTGTTGATGCCGCCGAAGCCCATGGCGGTGACGGCCGCGCGCAGCGGTGCGCCGTCGGGCCAGGCCTCGGCCTTGCGCAGTACGCGCAGGTTGGCCTGCTCGCCGGTGAGCAGCTCGTGCGGGTCGACGCAGCCGATGGCGGGCGGCAGGATGCCCGCGTCGAGGGCCATGGTGGCCTTGATGAGTCCGGCGACGCCGGCGGCGGCCTTGGTGTGGCCGATCATGCCCTTGATGGAGCTGATGGCGGCGTGCGGGGCGGTGGCGCCGGCCGCGGCGCGGGCTCCCGTGATCGCCTTGAGTTCGGTGGCGTCGCCGACGGCGGTGCCGGTGCCGTGGCCCTCGAAGAGCGGGACGGTCTCGACGCCGAAGCCGGCGCGGTCGTAGGCGCGGCGCATCGCGAGCTGGTAGCCGCTGACCTCGGGCCGGGTGATGCCGCCCTGGCCGTCGGAGGCGATGCCCCAGCCGGCGATGGCCGCGTAGACGCGGCGGCCCTGGGCGAGGGCGTCCTCCTCGCGCATCAGGACGACCATGCCGCAGCCCTCGCCCGGCCAGAAGCCGTTGGAGCCGCGGTCGTAGAGCCGCATCTCCTTCCTGGCGAGCGCGCCGGTCTTGGCGAAGCCGATGATCTCGAAGGGGTCGATCGACAGGTCGACGCCGCCGGCCACGACGACGTCGAGGTCTCCGCCGGCGAGGGATGCCGCGGCGGTGGTCACCGACAGGAGCGAGGAGGAGCAGGCCCCGTCGACGGTGTACCCGCCGCCGTTCAGGTCGAAGTGGTTGCAGATGCGTCCGGCGATGGTGTTGGAGAGGCCGCCGGCGAGGGTGTCCTCGTCGATGGCCGGGAAGGGCTTCTTGTAGGCGTCCTCGACCCCGTCGAGGAAGTCGGCCAGGCGCTCGTCCTCCCACTCCTGGCCCTTGAGGGCGGCGGCGAGCACGCGCCGTACGTACGGCCAGCGCAGCCGCATCACATTGGCGCGGGAGAACTCGCCGGTGAGGGTGTTGCCGACGACGACGCCGGTGCGCGGGCGGGGCAGTTGCTCGCCGGCCGGGTATCCGGCGTCGGCCAGGGCGGCGGTGGCGGTGTCCAGGGCGAGCCAGTGGGTGAGGTCGGTGGACCGGTAGGTGCTGCCGGCGATGCGGTGGGCGACGCGGTCGAAGGAGTAGCCGTCGATGACGGCGGCGTTGCGGGCGTAGAACCGGTCGGGGACGGCCGGGTCGGGGTCGTAGTAGTCGTCCAGGTTCATGCGGACGGCGGGGAGCCGGCGGAAGGCCCGGCGGCCGGCGACCGCGTTCTCCCAGAGTTCGCGGTGGCTGGTGGCGTCGGGGTAGCGGGCCGCCATGCCCACGATGGCGATTCTGGTCATACGGAGACCTCCCGCTTCTCCCTGGCCGCCCGCATGGAGGCGCACTTGCCGTGCTGACAGGTGCCCGCGGCGCAGGCGTCGGCCGGGGCGGTGAGCGTCACGGTGGCGGCGACGGGCGCGGCGGCCGGCGCGACGACGGCAGCGGCGGACGCCGGGGCCGGTGCCGGGGCCAGGGCCGCGGCAGGTGCCGGGGACGCGGCCGCGAGGGGCAGGACCGTGAGTCCCGCGGCGGGGCGCGCGGTGGTGGCGGCAGCCTTGGCCTGGGCGGCGCGCTGCTTGTCGAGGAAGTGCAGGCCCCACAGGTAGCCGCCGCGGATCAGGCAGACCAGGGCGGTGGCGAAGAAGATCCCGTAGGCGATGCCGAGGGCGGTCAGCAGGCCGTACATCGCGGCGACGCCGGCGCCGAAGGCGATCTGGGAGGAGCGCTTGGAGGGCGAGGTCCCGGGGTCGGTGACCATGTAGTTGGTGAAGAGGATGAAGGCGGTGCCGGTCATCATGCCGAGCGCCGAGGGGATGGCGGTGCCCAGCAGCAGGCCGCGTACGACGGCCTGGAGGGCGAAGCCGACGAGCCAGGCCAGGATGAGCCACATGCGGCCGGTCAGCTTGGCGTTGAGCAGGGTGCCGAGGGTGATGATGACCGCTGGCAGTACCCAGTCCGCGGGTCCGTGCAGGTACTCGGTGAAGTGGTAGGGCGGGGCGATGCTGGCCCAGGGGAAGAGCAGCAGGATGATCGCGATGCCGAAGTTCGACGGGTTCATGTAGTGCCGCATGCGCCCCTTGAGGGGGGAGCGCAGCACCCATTTGGTGGCGACGGCGACGACGACGCCGAAGACCATGACCCAGATGCGGTCGTTGACGTAGGTCAGCATGTTCACGGCGAGGCCGGTGATGTGCGCGGGGAAGAGGAACTCCACGAGTCCCTTGAAGCCGCCGCCGGCGTAGCGGGGCGCGCGTCCGTCGGCCCGGGCGCTGACCGCCTCCAGGGCGATCTCCACGGTGTAGGCGGTGGCGACGGCGACGAACGGCCACAGCCAGGCCTGTTCGAAGCCGAGCACCGTGTAGCCGAGGATGTTCAGGACGGAGATGGAGATGGCGAACCGGCGGAGCGCGGTGACCACCTTCGCGTCGTGGCGTGGGGGCGCGGCTTGCTGTGTGGTGGACACGGTCACTTCTCCTTGGCCTCGGCGCCGAGCTGGAGCGAGTGCCAGCCGGGAGTCAGCTGAAGATCCTGGTTGCGTACTTGGCCGGTCCGGTCGCGCCAGCTCAGGCGGACCTGCGCCGGGCCGTCGGCCGCGCCGAGTCCGATGTGCACGTCGTGGCTGCGCTTGCCCGAGTGGCCGCTGCCGCCGTCGACGCGGGCCGGCACCGTCTTGCCGCCCGGGAGGACGACGGTGGCCTGGGCCCCGATCGCGGGGGATCCGTTCTCGTCGGTGAGCCGGAGGCCGAGGAAGGCGTTGTCGGAGCCGCTCTTGTTGCAGTAGAAGACGGGGGCGTCCCACTGCCGGGCGACGACGAGGTCGAGGCGGCCGTCACCGTCGGCGTCGCCGGTGGCGATGCCGCGGGTGGGGACCGGTACGGCCAGGCCGAGCTGCTTGGACAGGTTGCTGTACGCGCCGTCCCGGTTCTTGGCGAAGAAGCGCAGGAACTGGTCGCCGGCGAGGTCGTCGCCCTCTTCGACGTTGGGCCAGAAGTAGGGGTGCTTGACCAGTCCGTCGTTGGCGGTGGCCAGCTCCTGGAGCTGGGGCCAGCGGTTGCGCTTGCCCTTGAGGAAGCCGGTGGCCTGGGTGATCTCCTGGGTGCCGTCGTTGTCGAAGTCGCCGGTCTTCACGTCCCAGCCCCAGCCCGACCAGGCGAGGTTGAGCGGGGCGCTGCGGTCCTCGAAGGGGGCTTCGCCGGAGCTGAGGCGGGTCCTGAGGTCGGCCTTGTCGCGGGCGGTGGCGATGAAGGCGAAGTTGGACTCCTGGATGCCGAAGGAGGTGGTGATGTTGGAGACGAAGGCGTCGTAGAGGCCGTCGCCGTCCAGGTCGGCGAAGTCGACGCCCATGCCCTTGAAGGAGCTGCGGCCCAGTTCCTTGGACTTGGGGGTCAGCGCGGTGTGGGTGGCCTTGACCTCGGCGAACTCGAACTTCCCCGGACGGGACTTGTTGTAGAGGAGGGCCGAGGTGCCGAAGTCGTGCGCCAGGTACATCTCGGGCTTGAGGTCGCCGTCGAGGTCGGTGGCGGAGACGCCGAGGGTCCAGCCCTTGGAGATGCCCTCGGGCAGGGTGCCGGGGACCTCCTCGTAGCCCTTCGGGGTCCAGCGGAAGAAGTGTCCGCCGCCGCCGTTCTGGGCGTGGGACAGCGAGTCGTTCATGACGACGCCGCCGTCGGCGGTGTCGTCCAGGACGGGGCTGTCGGGGAAGTAGTTGCCGATGAAGATGTCCTGGTGGCCGTCGCCGTCGAAGTCGGCGACGGTGGCGGCGTTGGAGTTCCACAGCGGTCCGGAGTAGACGGCGCCGGAGACGCCGGGGACCAGCTCGACGGGGACGAAGCTGTCGGGGCCGAGCGGTGCCCTGGCCGCGCGGGCTTCCTTCTTGGCCTGGTAGATGACGGGCGTGCGGCCCCAGTAGTAGACGAGGAGGTCGGTGGCGCCGTCCTCGTTGAAGTCGCCGGGGACGCAGCCGATCGGCGCTGTGATGTCGTTCTCCGGCAGCGGCGCCGGGTCCAGCACGAAGGGCTGGTACGTCTCGCTCTTGCGGCCGGGGACCGGCGCGGGCGTGATCACCGTCTGGTCGATGCGGGGGTCGGTGATGCACAGGTCGTTGGGCAGCCCGTCGGCGTCGATGTCGTTCATGGCGACGCCGGCGCCGACCGAGGAGATCCAGCCCTCGATGTGCTTGTAGGCCTTGTTCACCTTGCGGACCGTCTGCTGCCGGTGTCCGGCGGGCAAGGCGATCGACATCGGTACGAAATTGAAATTCTTCGCGAGCTTCGCGTCGTCTGCAATTGCCTGGGAGCCGGGCTTCACCGCGTAGAACATGCTCACCATCAGGGTGAGCGCGATAATTCCCGGGGCCTGTCGGCGTATCCAGGAAATGGGGTGTGTCATGCGCTTACCCCTTTCTGGAAGATGATCGGGGAGGTGATCTTTTCGGCGATCTGCTGCCGCCAGGTCTCGAAGGCCGGGACCTCGCCGCCGTCGCAGTGCGCGGGGCGCAGCTCCAGGCAGACCCGGGAGGCCTCCTCGGGGGTGCGGCCGCCGCACAGCACGCGGGCCGCCATGACGGTGTGGTCGGTGACGGTCCCGGCCCTGACCCGGGCCTCGGCGGCGAACGCGGAGCCCTGGGCCAGGTTCGGCAGGTGGGCGCCCGCGAGGCCGGCGAAGCGGCGCAGCTCGTCCTCGTCGGCGCTGCCCGCGTAGGTGCAGGCCAGTCCGGAGCCGGCGTAGAGGTCGCCGTGGCGGTGCTCGGGGTAGGCGGCGATCAGAGCGGCGACGACCTCGGGGTCGGTGCCCCCGACGAACCACAGGGCGCGGCCGATGCCCTGGTCGACGACCCGGGCGCTGTAGGCGTCGGGGCCGCCCTTCCAGTGGAAGGGGTGCTCGGCGAGCGGGTCGCGGACGTAGCCGTCGGTGTGGAAATAGGCCTGGTGGAAGCCGTAGCCGTCCAGGATCAGCCAGCGCAGGACCGGGTCGAAGCGGGTCACGTCGGGCCACAGGAAGCGGGGCAGGCGGGCCATGGCCCAGCCGATGCCGACGTAGATCATGTAGTCGTGGCGGCGGCCCTTGCCTTCGAGGAGGCCGGTCAGCCGCTTGGTCCCGCCGGTGAGGGAGTCGAGCATGACGGCGCCCATGCCGGCGCCCTCGTAGGCGAAGCCGCGGTAGGTGAGGGGGACGGTCTCCAGCCACTCCTCGGCCTGGGCCGCGGACCGGGCCTCGACCGCGTAGGCGTACCCCTGGAGGAAGGTCGCCCCGACGGTTTCCAGCTGGTGCTTCGCTGCCGGGTCCTTCACGTGGAATCCGCGCGTTTCCAGCTGTGTTTCGCGGACATTGGGCGTGAGGACTCGGCGCCTCAGCGCACGCAAGGTGGACACGTTGTAAACCGCCCCTCTTTACTGCTCCTGGAATTTCCTTACTCCATGCGAATCTGCCAAGTACCGTGTCGGCGGGTCCACTTCAGGAATGCTCAAACAGAATGGACGAGCACCTTTTCGCGGACGGCCCGGCGCCAGTTCTCGTACGTGGGGACCTCTCGCCCGGGGCTCGTGGCGGGGGCGCTGTCGTCGGCGAGGGCGGCGGCGGACTCCACGGTGAGGCCGGCCAGCGCGTGCACCGCGCTGCGGGTGTGCTCGGGGACCGTCCGCGAGAAGTGGCGGGCCTTGGCGGCGAACACGGAGCCCTGCGCCACGTGGCCCCGCAGCTCGCCGGCGGCGGCGGAGAGGGCGGCGAGGTCCTCGGCGGTGGAGCAGCCGGCGAAGGTGGCGGCGAGGCCGACGCCGGACCACAGGTCGGACTGCCGGTCGGCGGCGAAGCGGCGGACCGAAGCGGCGACCTGGTCGACGCGGGCGCCGCCCACGAACCACAGCGCGCGGCCGATGCCCTGGTCGACGGCGCGCTGGAAGTAGCCGGGGTGTCCGTCCCACGGGTAGGGGGTGTCGAGGCGCTGCTCGTCGATCCAGCGGCGGGTGTCGAAGTAGGCCCGGTCGAAGCCGTAGCCGTCGACGGCGAGCCAGGTCATGGGCGGGTAGAACTCCTCGCCCTCCAGGTCGGGCACGACCTTCTTCCACAGGGGCCGGGGCAGCTTGGACATGGCGAAGCCGATGCCGATGTAGTTGAGGAAGATGTGCGGCCGGCCGCCCCCCTGGAGGAGCGCGGCGGTGCGCCCGCCCCGGCCCGGGCCCATGGCGTCGCGGATGACGCAGGCCATGGTGGCGCCCTCGTAGGCGAAGCCGCGCAGCTCGGCGTCGACCAGCGACAGCCGGCGCTCGGTCTCCCACAGGTCGCGGGCCTCGACGCCCCATTCGAAGCCGCTGACGACGGCCTGCGGAATGGTCTCCAGCTGCCGCGTGGCGGCGCTCTCGGTGACGGGGAAGCCCCGCCCGGAGAAGCTCACGTCCCGCAGGGACGGGGCCATGAGCAGCCTGCGCAGTGATCCCAGTGCCGTTGCCACGCGGTTCCTCCTTCGCGCGGCCACCCGAGGTGGTGGCGGAGGGCCCCATGGTGGGCGGGCGGGGGCGCGCGGGGCATCTTCCGGTGTGCGCAACGGCCTTGCGGCCAGGGCCTGTTCACGTCGTACCGGCACGGGGTCCGGGGCGCCGCGCGGATCAGCGGATGCGGCGGACCGCGACCTCCTCGTCGTGCACCTCGCGGGCGCAGCCGTCGCAGTCGAGCCGGACGTGGACGTGTCCGTCGCAGCCGATGTGCTCGGCCCGGCGCGGCGGGCCGTCGTCGGTGGGCAGGTTGCGGTCGCCCCACTGCATCAGGGCGATGACGGCCGTGGTCAGGTCCCGGCCCATGGGCGTGAGCGGGTACTCGTGGCGGACGGGCCGGTCCTGGTACGGGACGCGCTCCATGATCCCGAGGTCGACGAGCCGGGCGAGGCGGTTGGTGAGCACGTTGCGGGCGATCGGCAGGTTGCCGAGGAAGCCGTCGAAGCGCTTCACGCCGAGGAGCGCCGAGCGCACGATCAGCAGGGTCCAGCGCTCGCCGATCACCTCCAGGGAGCGGGCGAGGGAGCAGTCCTGTCCTTCGTATGTCCGTGGCAGCATGCGGCCCACCGTAGCCGGGAGAGTTGCGTGAAAGGACCCACACGGGCCCGTCGGCCGCTGTTGCGCAATCCAGAAGAAGACCGCCCGTCGGCGGCGGTGCTGGGATGAGGGGTGGATCCGCAACCGATGGAGGTATGCCGCGATGGCCGCAGGAACCCACTCCGCGACACGGCGGGCGAACGGGCTGATCGACGCGCTCAACACCCGCTACCACAAGACCGCCTTACGGGCCTTCCTGGTCATCGTCCTGGCGCACTGGGCCGAGCACCTGGCGCAGGCGGCGCAGATCTACATCCTGGGCTGGCCGCTGCCCGAGGCCCGGGGCGTCCTCGGGATGCCCTTCCCGTGGCTGGTGAAGTCCGAGTGGATGCACTACGGCTACGCCCTGCTGATGCTGGTCGGCTTCCTGCTGCTGCGCCGCGGGTTCACGGGCCGCTCCCGCACCTGGTGGAACATCACCCTCGGCGTCCAGGTGTGGCACCACTTCGAGCACCTGCTGCTCCTGGTCCAGGCCCTGACCGGCGCCTTCCTGTTCGACCGGACGGTGGCGACGAGCATCATCCAGCTGGTGGCGCCGCGCGTGGAGCTGCACCTCTTCTACAACGCGATCGTCACGATCCCGATGATCGTCGCCATGGTGCTGCACACCCGCCCCGGCCGCTCGAACGCGGCGGCCCGCTGCGACTGCGCCCTGACGGCATGAGCCCGACGGCCGCCCCCGCCCCGGAGTTCACCAGCCAGCCCGCCCGCCGGCCGTCCGGGTTCGTCTCGCTGCTGATGCTGATGGCCGCCGTGCTGATGCTCTACGTGTCGCTGCCCAACCTGGGCAACGCGCTGCGGGCGGCGACGGCCGACGGGGTCGCGGGAACGTTCACGGCGAGCCGGCTGACGTGCGTCCAGCACCCCGGGCACGAGACCTGCGAATGGTCGGGGACCTTCCGCTCGGCGGACGGGGAGCGCAGGCGCGAGAACGTGGCGCTGTATGCGAGCGGACGCGGCTCGATCGGGATGGGCCAGAGCGCCGACTCGGTCGACGTCGGGAACCCCGGGCGGGTCTACCGGCCCGGGGGCTCCCACGAGTGGATCTTCACCTTCGGCCTGCTGGCCGCCGGGTACGCACTGCTGGCCGTGGTCGCCCACCGCCACCTGATGCCACCACGCGCCCCGGCCGCCACCACCTGACGGCCCGGACGGCGGCGAGGAGCGGCTCGGGAAGGAGCGGCTCGCGCGGAAAGGCCCCGCCCCTCCGCCGCGGGGGTTGGAAGGGCGGAGGGGCGGGGGGTTCGGGCCCGGGGAGGGGCCGGGCGGGTCAGGCCGTACGGCCCACGGGCGCGGTCTCGCCTGGGACGGCCAGCCGGCTGTACGCGTAGGCCGCCGACACCAGGGTCATGTGGTGGTGCCAGCCCGGGTACGAACGGCCTTCGAAGTCGAGCAGGCCGAAGTCTTCCTCCAAGCGCTGCACGGTGATGCCCGCCCGGCGGTGGAGCTGCGCCAGCGCGACGAGTTCGTCGGAGCGCCGGTAGACCATGCTGGTCAGCCACAGCTGGGGGGAGCGCCGCCCCGCGTGGTGGCGTACGGCGAACAGCCGGTAGGTGTGGTGCGGGTTCTGGCGGGTGGTGCGCAGTTCGGGCAGCCGGACCAGGCCGGTGACCACGGAGGTGCGGCCGGTGGGCCACTCGTGGCTGGCGAGGGTATCGAGCCGGAAGTGGCTCTCGGGCTTGAGCTCGAAGAAGCGCCGGGCCTCCATCGCGGCCGGCAGTCCACCGCCGCCCACGTACGCCGTCCGGCCGTTGGTGTGGACGCCGGGCACGACGGGGATGCGGCCGGGTACCGCCACGACGAAGTCGCGGCCGCGCGCGCTCAGGGCCCGGACCAGCGCGGCGGCGCCGGGACAGGAGGTGAGGTCGGCGACGATCGGCGGGGCGCCGGTCCGGGTGCTCGCCGCCAGGCTGTCCGCGAGGGCGAGGGCGTGCTGTTCGACACCGCGGTGGGTGACGCCGTCGGGGATCCGGGCCCGTGAGCGGCGTTGTTCGTCGCCGGCCCAGGCGCCCGGGAGCAGCAGGCCCCAGTCGGTCGGGAAGGCGTCGGTCTCGGTGGCGAGGAAGGCGCCGACGCCGACCTGGCAGTTGACGGAGCGTCCGGTGGCGGGCACGAAGCGGCGGTGCACCCCGCAGGAGTGCTCGCCGCGCTTGCGCAGGACGGCCGTGTCGAGCACCCAGGCCTGGGGTTCCAGCCTGCGTTCCACCCAGCGGGTCAGCTCGGCGCGGGCGAGGTCCCAGTCCCAGGGGCTGGCGTTGACGAACTGGTGCATGGACTGGGGCGCGGTCGGGGAGTCGGAGACCGCGGCGGCGATCCGCCGTACCGACTTCTTGCCCTCGGTGGTGAGCAGCCCCTGAAGGTAGGCCTGCGCCCAGTAGCGCTGGTCCGCCCGGGGCAGGTGCCCGAAGAGCTGCTCGGTCATCACCGAGACGGGTGCTTGGGCAAGGCTCGACTCGCTCACCGTCATGACACGATCCCTCCTCCACCGGCCATCCAGCCGCTCGGCAGTAGCATAGCGATCGTTCGTTTTTTTTCCAGTGGGCGGACGTACGTCCGCCGCGGCCGCGCACGCGACGGCCCGACTTCGGCAAGTGGCGCCCGGCCCGTCCGAGGTGGCGCGACCACATCCAGTCACCACTTCGGCAACTCTGCGTTGCTTTCGCCCGCTGATCATGCGGAAGCTGTGACGCATCGCAACAACGACGCACGCATGAGGTGCCGGGACAGCGCACCGATCGGGCCGGGCACCTCCCGACGCGCTTTCGGAGAACCCATGGCCAAGCAGCAGAGGGCGGTCAGGAGCCGCGACACCCTCGTGCGGGCAGCCGCCTCGCACTTCGACCAGTACGGCTACGCCGGCACCTCGTTGTCACAGATCAGCAAGTCGGCCGGGATCTCGGTGGGCGGACTGACCTTCCACTTCAAGTCCAAGGCCGAACTGGCCGAGGCCGTCGAGCGGGCGGGCCGGGCCGAGACCCGGGCGGCCTTGGACCGCGTCCGGGCCCTGCCGGGCCCCGCGCTGCGGCGACTCGTAGAACTGACACTGGAGCTGACCCGGCAGATCGGCAGGAGCACGGCCGTACGGGCCACCATCCGGCTGGAACGGGAGCGGCCCGGGGCGCAGCCGTGGTCCGCGGTCTGGCTGCCGGCCGCCCGCGAACTGCTGCGGCAGGCCCGGGACGACGGCGGGCTGCTCGGGGGGACCGACCCGGAGGCGGTGACGGCCCTGGTGGTGAGCCTGGTCTCGGCCACCGAGATGGCCTCGCGGAGCCCCACGGGCCCGGCCTGGTCCACGGAGGGCGCGATCGCCCTGCTGGAGAGCACCTGGCGGCTGGTGCTGACGGGGATACTGGCCGACCGTGAGAGCCTCCTCGACGTCGCCCGGCAGGGGCCCGCGCGCCGCACCGCCGCGGCCGGGCCGGGCGGCGTGGCGCCGTGACCTGCGGGCGGCCGGCCACGCGGCCGGTTACGCGGCCGGTTACGCGGCCGTCCAGCCCCCGTCCACGGGGAGCGCCGTACCGGTGACGAAGGAGGACCGGTCGCTGCACAGCCACGCCGCGGCCTGGGCGACCTCGTCGGGGCCGGCCATGCGCTTCTGGAGGGAGCGTTCCGTGAAGGAGTCCTCCAGGGAGGGGGTGTGCGCGAGGACCTCGGTCATCAGCTCGGTCCGTGTGCTGCCCACCACGAGGGAGTTGACCCGTATGCCGTCGGGCGCGTACTCCTGGGCGGCCGCCTTCGTCAGGCCGATCACCGCGTGCTTGGCGGCGACGTAGGACGCGGTGGCGCCGGTGGCGAGGACCCCGGCCACGCTGGCCGTGTTCACGATGGATCCGCCGGAGCCGGCCGCGAGCATCGCGGGGACCTGGTGCTTGAGGCAGTTCCACACGCCGCGCAGGTTGACGTCGAGGACCTGGTCGAAGACGGCGTCGTCCGTCTCGTGGATGCGCGTTCCGGCCGTGGCCCAGCCCGCGTTGTTGAGGGCGCCGTCGAGCCGGCCGTACTCCTCGACCGCCCTGGCCACCACGCGGGCCACGTCGGCGGACCGGGCGACGTCAGCGGCGACGGCTGTCGCCTGCCCGCCGCGCCGTCGTATCTCCTCGGCCAGCGCGTCGAGGTGCCCCTCCCGGCGGGCCGTCACGACCACGGCGGCGCCTTCCGCGGCGAACAGCCGGGCGGCGGCGGCGCCGATGCCGCTGGAGGCGCCGGTGATCATGATGACCTTGTTCTCCAGCATGCGTAAGTCACTCATGACGGTCCTTCGGCAGAGCGGCGGAGGGGCTGACGGGTCGGCGTAGCAAGGGCGGAGCAACAGGAGCAAGGGCGTAGCAACAGCGGTGCGAAGAACCGGTCACGCGTTCCCCTGAGGATGAAGCGTTCTACCACACCGCCTCGGTCCACCGACAGACGGAACGTACGCCGCCTACGCCACGGACGGCACCGACCGGCTACGCCGATCGGTGC